>NZ_NFKK01000029.1:0-16541 GCF_002160355.1 Butyricicoccus pullicaecorum | reverse complement strand
CGCAGGGTTCAAGTCCTGTCCGAACTGCTGCGCAAAAAGAACTTACAATACAGTTCCGAAAAGACTTGTTATGAAAAATGTGGTGCGGGTAACAGGACTTCAAAACGCTGCCGCGTTTTGAATGTGAAATCCCGCAGGGTTCAAGTCCTGTCCGAACTGCTGCGCAATTACATTCTACAATGCAGTTACGAATAGACTTCTATGATAATTTTGGTGCGGGTAACAGGACTTGAACCTGCACGTCTGGGACACCAGAACCTAAATCTGGCGCGTCTGCCAATTCCGCCATACCCGCATATTGTTTTTCTATTATACGATATCCGCCGCCATTTGTCCAGCACCGAAACCAAAAAACCATTCCGTCGTTCTTCTTTCCTCACCCTTTTTTCTCCCAAAACACAAAAAACGCGGGAAAATCCCGCGTTTCTCGACATTTTTATCCTTATACTTTCACCTGATCAGCTATCCCGTGCATGCTATCCTTGCGAAAACCCGGATGTTTGAACACCTGAACAACCAACGGAATGACCATCAAAATCCAGACGATCGGCTCGGCAATGATGACACCAAAATATGCCAGTTTGGGTGTCAAGAACAGTACAACTGCCACTTTGCCGAAGAGCTCAATCCCGCTCGACAAAAGCGGTGTCCAGCGATCACCCACACCCTGAAGCGCATTGCGCAGAATAGAAATTGCCGCCGTGACAAAGTAAAACAGCGTATCGACCCGCAGATACAGACTTGCGGTATCGATCACCTCCTGGTTTTCCGTACCGGTCACCATGCGGATGAGCATGGGCACCACGGTATAGCTGAGCACGATCACAACCGCACAGGCTGTCCACGCAATGCACAGCGCCAGCCAGAGACCCTTGCGAATACGATCGGGACGGCGTGCGCCGAAGTTCTGACTGCAATAGGTTGCCATGGTCGCACCCAATACCGACATGGGCAGCATAAACAACTCTGTCAGGCGACGCGCCGCCGTGTGTGCGACAATAATGCTCTCACCAAAGGTATTGATGACACCCTGAAGCACGACCGAACCGATATTAACCAAGCAGTACATGAGCGCCATGGACAGACCAGCGCCGTACAGCTGGGCAGCCATGTGACGCGTGACGTGGAAGTCCGCACCGTGCGGCCACAGTTCCGGGTACTTGCGATGAGCATAGACCAGACAGCACACAACCGATACTGCTTGCGCTGCAACGGTCGCCAGTGCTGCACCCTGCACACCCAGCTGGAACACACCGACACACAAGAGGTCAAGTCCAACGTTGAGCACCGAGGCGAGTATCAGAAAGATCAGCGGCGTTACCGAGTCACCCACCGCGCGAAGTGTGGCTGCCGATGCATTATAGAGCATGGTCGCCAGCATACCGAGCAGAATGATACGAAAATAAGCTGCCGACTGCGCAAGTAGGTGCTCAGGCGTGTTGAGCAGGCGTAAAATCTGCGGCAGAAAGGCTACTGTGAGCACAGTGAGCGTGAGCGCAGTCACAACGGCAAGCACAAAGATCGAACCCACCGACCGACGTACTTCGTCCCGGTCTCCGGCACCAAAATAACGCGCCGGAATCATGGCAAAACCGGTCGTGAGGCCTGTCATCATGCCGATCACCAGACTATTCAGCGAGCCGGTCGCACCGACCGCCGCCAGCGCGGTATCACCCAGAAAACTGCCCACGATGCGCGTATCGGCAAGATTGTAGAATAACTGAAACAGATTACCGATCAAAATCGGAATGGCAAAGCCCACGATAAGCGGTAAGGGCTTGCCCTTGGTCAAGTCTTTCACGTTGTCCCATCCTTTGGTCTAAAGTCAAAAAAAGTGTCGGCTGAAACCGACTGTATCAGTATAAGCGCATTGTCTTCCGCTTTCAATATGCGATTTTACCGAATTTTTACAGTTTTCCAAGCATGATACGCACACGCCTGTTTTCCAGCGTTATACACAAATATGCTCCTTTATAATTGTGTAATACGTCCAGGAAACACACGCACAGTTTCTCGACATTTTGTACAAGAAACGCATTGCATTTTTGTGCTATCTGTATATAATTAAAATGTAATCAAGAAAAGCATCCAATACAAAATATATACTTCTACACAAGGAGGCAACCATCATGGGCAAGAAGCTTGATTTACTGGCCGAAGGATTTTTCTACGCACTGGCAAACGCGAACCGCATGACCCCTCCGGTTGTGGACGAGTATCTGCGCCGCGCAAAGTAAATATTTGCAGCTAAAGCACTGATTTCCAGCAGAAAGTCAGTGCTTTTATTTTACTCTTACACGCAAAAAGTCATGCCTTGACCCGGCATGACTTTTTCTTTTGGTACGGTTTTTATTCTTTATCCGGTCCAACATCGAACGCACCCGCGTTCTTCTGCTCCAGCACACGGATCATGTGGTAAAACAGGTCACTGATGGGCGTGGGCACACCATATTCCCGTCCCAAACGAGACAGCGTTCCCGAAAACATTTCCACTTCGGTCGGTCTGCCCGCCTCGATGTCCTGTAAGGTGGACGGCTTGCCCCACGCGGGCACGCACTTTGCCATTTCGCGCTGGCGGATGAGATCATCCTCGCCAAGATCGACACCCATACGCTGCGCCACCGCGATGACCTCCCGGCAGGATGCCTCGCGAATCCAGTTCGCGTCGTTTCCGTCCTCGTACCACGCAGCATAGGGAATGCCCAGAATGGCCGCAGACTGATTTTCGCTGACGTTTGCCATGTACTTGGCCCACTTAATCCGAATCATATCGTCCGGATTTTCGTAGTGCAGTCCAGCGCGGTCGAACAGTTCCTGCACCCGTGCGACGCGGTCGCTGATTTCGTGGTTTTTAGACTCACCGAAATAATAGGTGCCCAGATTGGGGTCGTAGGTGCACACGCCGTTCTGCATGAGGACAGCGCGGCGAACCATGCCGTAAATCACATGTTCCCAGCCGTAAACCTTAGCAATCATCTCCTCGGCGCTGATGCCGTTGAGAAAGGGCAAAATAATGGTATTCTCCCCCACCTGACCGGCAATGTCCTGAATTGCCTGCTCAAGTCCGCCAAATTTAACGGTTACGATCACAAGGTCGGCCGGTGTGGTCTGCTCTCCCGGTGATACGATCTGAAAATGGCAGTTTTCACCGTTGATGGTCACGCCCTGCTGCTCCAGCCGTTCCCGGCGTGCACCGTCCGCGATGACCCGGAAATTCTCATAACCAACCGCGCGGCACAATTCGCGCGACAACGAGCAGCCAATACCGCCCAATCCGATCAGCGCTACCGTTTTGATCTGTTCCATCTGAAACGCCCCCCTAAAAAGTCATGTTTTTGCTCTTATTGTATCACATCCCGCATGTGCTGACAATGCGTATCGGCGATTCCCGCCTTTTACCCGCGCGTATTTTGTGATATACTTTGTAGTATATTGGCTGATTGCAGCCTTTTTCCACTCATCAGGCGGGTTCTGGCTTCCCGCCGTACATTTTGGAGCGATTGACCGATGAAAAAACTTGTTATTGGCATTTTAGCCCATGTCGACGCGGGCAAAACCACGCTGTCCGAAGGGCTTTTATATCTTTCCGGTGCGCTGCGCCGCCGCGGACGTGTCGACCACAAGGACGCATTCTTAGACACCGACGCGATTGAACGCGAGCGCGGCATCACGATTTTTTCCAAGCAGGCCGTCTTCCCGCTCGGAGACGACGTGCAGGTCACCCTGCTGGACACCCCTGGTCACGTAGACTTTTCAGCCGAGATGGAGCGCACCTTGCAGGTGCTCGACTGCGCCATTCTGGTCGTAAGCGGTACCGACGGCGTACAGGGTCACACACTAACGCTGTGGCAGCTGCTCGAGCGACGCGGCATCCCAACCTTCCTGTTCGTCAACAAGATGGACTTACCGGGTGCCGACCGCACCGCGCTGCTTGCCGACCTGCAAACCCAGCTGTCCGACGGCTGCATCGACTTTTCGGACACGCCGGATGCGCTCTACGAGGCGCTTGCGACCACCGACGAGGAACTGCTCGACCGCTATCTTGCAGGCGAGATGCCGACCGACGCACAGATCGCCGGTCTGATTGCCTCCCGCCGTGTTTTCCCCTGCTTCTTTGGCGCGGCGCTGCCGCTCGATGGCGTACAGGAATTTCTGGACGGTCTATCCCGCTTTGCGCGCATCCCCGACTATTCGGACGACTTCGCCGCCCGTGTTTTCAAGATCACCCGCGATGAACAAGGTGCACGCCTGACCCATTTGAAGATCACAGGCGGCAGTCTGACCGTGCGCAGCGCGATCTCGGGCGAGACTCGCGGTGAAAGCTGGCAGGAAAAGGTCAGCCAGATTCGCATTTACTCGGGCACGCGCTTTCAGACCACCGACCGTGCCGACGCGGGCACGGTGTGCGCGGTGACCGGTCTGACCCAGACCTATCCCGGTCAGGCGCTGGGCGCTGACCCGGGCGGTGAAGCCGCTGTGCTCGAACCGGTTCTGACCTATCGCGTGCTGCCGCCGGACGGCTGCGACAGTCACACCTTGCTGCAAAAACTCCGTCTGATTGAGGAAGAAGACCCTCTTTTGCGTGTGCTGTGGAGCGAAGCGCTCGAGGAGATCCACATTCAGCTCATGGGACAGGTGCAGCTCGAGGTACTCACCCGACTGCTGGACGAGCGGTTCGGTCTGGCGGTCACCTTCGATCAGGGCAACATCGTATACAAGGAGACCATCCAAAATGCGGTCATCGGCATCGGTCACTTTGAGCCGCTGCGCCACTATGCCGAGGTGCATCTGCTGATCGAACCTGCCGAGCGCGGCAGCGGTATCACGCTGGACACCCGCTGTCCGGCTGACCAGCTCGACCCGTCCTATCAGAGACTGATTCTGACCCACCTCGCCGAGCGCGAGCATCCGGGTGTGCTGACCGGTGCGCCGCTGACCGACGTGAACATCACCGTGCTGGCCGGACGGTCGCACGTCAAGCACACCGAGGGCGGTGACTTCCGACAGGCGACTTACCGTGCGGTGCGTCAGGGACTGATGCAGGCGGACAGCGTACTGCTCGAGCCGTGGTATGCCTTCACGCTGCGCGTGCCGCAGGGCAATGTCGGCCGGGCAATGACCGACATCCAGCGCATGAGTGGTACCTTTGAATCACCCACCCAGCAGGGCGAGTTCGCCGTGCTGACCGGTGAGATCCCGGTTGCATCAGCACGCGGCTACGCCGCCGAGGTCACCGCATACACCAGCGGACGCGGTCAGCTATCGTGCACGCTGCTCGGTTATCGTCCGTGCCACAATGCCGATGCGGTCATCGAAGCTGCGGGCTACGACCCGGAGCGCGATGTGGACAACCCGACCGGCTCGGTCTTCTGCTCGCACGGTGCGGGCTATCTCGTTCCCTGGAACGAAGTCCCCGCACACGCGCACGTCGATTCCGGTCTGTCACTCACGCCCAAGGACGAACCCCAGCGCACGCCGCAGCGTGCAGCGGTCTGGTCGGGCGGCAGCGGACTGGACGCCGAGCTGGAAGAAATCTTTGTGCGCACCTACGGCCCGATCAAAAACCGTGGACTGGACGCGTTCCGGCAGAGTCTCAAGCGCACCCCGCCGCCGTCGGTCGACAATCTCTCACGCGTCAAACCCGACGACTACCTGCTCGTTGACGGCTACAACATCATCTTTGCTTGGGACGAACTCAAAGCCCTCGCCGACGACGATCTGGATGCCGCCCGCTCGGCGCTCATCCACCTGCTGAGCAACTATCAGGGCGTCAAAAAATGTCACCTCATCCTGGTCTTTGATGCCTACCGCGTCAAGGACAATCCCGGTTCGATCGAGAAGGTACACGGCATCCACGTAGTCTACACCAAGACCGCCGAGACTGCCGACATGTACATCGAGAAAGCGTCCTATGACCTGTCTCGCGCCCATCGTGTCAAGGTCGCGACCTCGGACGGTCTGGAACAGGCTATCATTCTGGGTCACGGCTCCGAGCGCATGACGGCAAACGAGCTGCTCTGGGAAGTTCGCGCCGCCTGCCAGCAGATCGAGGACTTTCTGCGCCATCAGTGACCTTACCCTATGCCAAATGCTTATAGCACACGGTGCTTTTCAGCGAAAATCACATCGGACTTGACCACATTCCGGGCTGCACGCTCGATTTCTCCAATTTTTCGCACACGATGCCGGTCAAAGCGGCTCGGTAAGCTATGGCAAACCGGATGTGTTCCTGCTATTCCGTTCGGTTATACCCCCTCTATTGACATTCGTCCAGCCGCGGACTATCATAAGGCTAACCAATCAGTTCAGTGCCCATCCACATGGGATGGGATAATAGGAAATCGGGTGCAAATCCCGAGCGATCCGGTCACTGTGAAACGGGAGCGTCTCCGTAAAAGCGCCATTGTCCGACGGACGAGAAGGCACGGAAATGCTGTGAACGTAAGCCAGGAAGCCTGCTGAACTGTGCTGGTGGGAACTTCCGCAGAAAGCGTCCCGCCGGCCGGTGCGCCGATCTGTGGTGCCGGTCTGCCTGCTTTTGCCCTGTTCTCACCGAACAGGGCTTTTTTGTGCCCCAAATCGACAAAAATCAAAGGAGATCGATCACCAATGAACCTCGGAAAACGCCTGATGGCCGGCGCACTCGGTCTGTGTCTGGTCTTTTCGCTCACCGCCTGCGGCGGCAGCAACAGCCAGGACACGCAATCCACCACACCTGCTACGTCCGAGACGACGACGCAGTCGTCCGGCTATCCCCTGACCATCACCACCTACAACTACGCACGGCAGCCTGTGGAAGAGACCTTCCAAAAGGCGCCCGAGCGCGTATGGGCACAGGGTCAGGATAACATCGAGATCCTGCTCGCACTCGGTCTTGCTGACAAGATCGTAGGCGCATGCGGCCTGGACGGTGCAGTCCGCGCCGACTTGCAGGATGAATTTGAGACCATCAACTATTATGATACCTTCCCAGGCAAGGAGACCGTGCTCGGTCTTCAGCCCGACTTCATCACCGGCTGGTATAGCACCTTTGACGACAAGCGCATGGGTGATGTTGGCTTCTGGCACGAACGCGGCGTGAACACCTACATGGCGCTCAACAGCGCATGTCGCGGTTCGTCGACCGACGCACCCCAGACGATCGCCGAGGAGATGGAAGACATTATGACGCTGGGCAAGATCTTCGGCGTAGAAGATCGCGCACAGCAGCTTGTGGACGAGATCCAGGACGAACTGGTCAAGATCCAGGACTATGTAAAGGACAAAGAGCCGCCGCGCATCGCCATTCTGGAAGATGAGGGTGACAGCTACCGCGTGTACAGTCACACAACGCTGGGCGGCAACGTCGCGGAGCAGGTGGGTGCCGTGCTTGCCGTCGGTGCAGACGACAACACGGCGAACATCTCGGCCGAAGAACTGATCTCTGTCAATCCGGATGCCATCTTTATGGTCTGGTATGATGGTTATACGGTCGGTGAGACCGATTACGCAGGCGACCATGTTGTCGAACTGCTCACCAAGGACCCCAAGTTTGCCTCGCTCAGCGCAGTGCAGAACGGCAAGGTCTTCCCCATCAACCTGTCGGGCATCTATTGCAGCGGCATGCGCACGTTGGACGGTGTGCTGGACTTCGCGCAGGCACTCTACCCCGACCTGTACCCGGATGCCAAATAAGCCATGAAACAAAACGGAATACTTCGCGGTCGACCGACCTATCTGTTGGTCATCGCGCTTCTGACTGCTGCCGTCCTGCTCTCGCTTGCGGCAGCGGTCACCCTTGGCTCGGTAGACATCTCCATCGGAGAGGTCTACCGCGTCATTTTGTTTAAAACCTTTGGCGTAGGCGACCCGGCGGTCTACGGCACCGGCGCGGTCAGCGACATCGTTTGGTTTGTCCGTCTGCCCCGGCTGGTACTTGCCATCGGCGTGGGCATGTGTCTGTCGCTTGCCGGCGTGGTCATGCAGGCCATCGTGCGCAATCCCCTGGCCGACCCCTACGTGCTCGGCGTGTCCTCGGGCGCGTCGCTCGGCGCTTCCCTCGCCATTCTGACCGGTGTAGGTACCGGTCTGCTCGGCGCAAACGCACCCGGCGTGCTCGCCTTCATCGGTGCGTTTGCCGTGTCGGTCGCCGTGGTCGCACTGGCAAACCTCGGCGGACGCGCCAACGCGGTCAAATTACTGCTCGCCGGTACCGCGCTGTCGTCGGTGTGTGCAGCCTTCTCCAACTTCCTGTTATATCTGTCGGCAAGTGCCAACGCCGCCCAGACGCTCATGCGCTGGACGATGGGCAGTCTAGCCGGTGCCGAATGGCCGACCAACATCCCCATTCTGGTCATCAGCCTGCTCGGACTGCTCTTTTTCTGGAGTCAGTTCCGCACGCTCAACCTCATGCTGCTCGGTGACGACACCGCGCTCACGCTGGGCGTCGATCTGCACCGCAGACGGCTTGCCTATCTGCTCGTCGCCTCGCTTCTGGTCGGCTGCGCGGTCTACACCGCGGGTATCATCGGCTTTGTCGGTCTGGTCATCCCGCACATCGTGCGCATCCTGTTCGGCTCCGACCATAAAAAGATCGTGCCAATCTCGGCGCTGCTCGGTGCCATCTTCCTGTTGTGGGCAGACGTGCTCTGCCGCGTGCTCATTCCGGGTGCCGAGCTGCCCATCGGCGTGCTCACCGCCATGATTGGTGCACCCTGCTTTATCTGGCTCATGGTACGCCGCAAATACGGCTTTGGAGGTGGAGACTGATGGAAATTCGTACCGATGATCTGCACGCCATGCTGGGTGGCACGGAGATTTTACACGGTATCGACTTTACCGCCGGTGACCGCTCGCTGGTCGGCGTGATCGGCCCCAACGGGTCGGGCAAGTCCACGCTGCTCAAGTGCATCTACCGCGTGCTCAAGCCATCCGAGGGTGCGGTTTTTGTGGACGGTCAGCCGCTTTCCGAATACCGTGTCCGCGACTCCGCCAAAAAGATCGCCGTGCTTGCGCAGCACAACTTCTATAACTTCGAGTTTACCGTGCAGGATGTCGTGCTCATGGGACGTGCACCGCACAAACGGGCGCTGGAACGCGACTCGGCAGCCGATTTCAAGATCGTGCATGAGGCGATGGAGCGCGTTGGCGTTGCCTCGCTGCGTGACCGCTTGTTTTCCACCCTGTCCGGCGGTGAGCAGCAGCGCGTCCTGCTCGCCCGCGCACTGGCTCAGCAAACACCCTGTCTGATTCTGGACGAGCCGACCAACCATCTGGACATCAAGTATCAGCTGGAACTGCTCGACCTGGTGCGCAGCCTAGACCGCACAGCCATTGCCGCTATCCACGACCTGAACATCGCTGCTATGTACTGTGACACCATTTTTGTCATGCAGTCCGGCCATATCGTCGCCTCAGGCGCTCCGCGCGACGTACTCACCCGCTCGCTCATCCGGTCGGTGTACGAAGTGGACGCCGACGTGTTCACCGACTCCGACGGTCTGCTGCGCGTGCTGTTTTATCCCCAGTCTCTTGTGTAAAATCGGTCTTCTTGTCGATTGCAGTATGCTTTCGTCCTATCCTGTGATATGATAAAGGAAACTCACATCTCCCACGGAGGCCGTTTTTATGAAACTCGCTTTAATTTTTCCCGGTATCGGCTACCACGCAGACAAACCGCTGATCTATTACAGCACGCGACTGGCACGCAATGCCGGATTTGACATCCGCACCATACAATATGATCCATTCCCCGACGATGCGCTGGGTTCCAGAGAGCGCATGATCGAGTGCGTACGGCAGGCGCTGGACGCTGCCGAAGCGCAGTTTGGCAGCATTGACTTCACCCAGTGCGAAGAACTGCTCTTCATCTCCAAGAGCATCGGCACCGCGGTTGCCTCGCTGTTTGCCGACCGGCACGGCCTGACACCGTTCCACTTTTACTTTACCCCTGTGGATGCATCCCTGCCACGTTTACAGCCGCGCGGCATCGTATTTCACGGTACCGCCGACCCGCTGGCAACCACCGATCTGGTCGCTGAGACCTGCCGGGAAAAGGGACTGCCGCTGCATCTGACCGGACACGGCAATCACTCGCTGGAAACCGGACAAGTGCTCGATGACGTGCGTGAGCTGCGCCATATCCTCGAACTCTGTGAGCATTACCTGAAAACACTGTAAAAAACACCCCGGAACCGATTGGTTTCGGGGTGTACTTTTTTGAGATACAAAAAGAAAAGACCCGGAAAATCCAGGTCTTTTTCTTGGCGGAGAACGAGGGATTTGAACCCTCGCGACGCTTTCGCGCCCTACTCCCTTAGCAGGGGGTGGCAACGCCCATGAAGCTCATGAGAGAAAAATACTGTCAGTGGGAATAAAGTGGGAATACCAACTTCTTCGCTCAAGATTTATTCCAAATTGTGAACAATGAGCTCTCGATACTCCCCACCCAACTTTAGATTATACTTCTACTCACGGAATCAATTGAGATTCCTGACGTTCAGATCTCTAAGCAATCGCTATAACTCAAGAAAAATTTGCAATTAAGTTCACTTTCTTCTAAAATCCGATCTTCTAGATATTGTTGCATATTTCGACAAGAACCTTTATTATCACTATTTTTTTTACTTGTTTTTTCATAAACCACTTCGTATAATAATATATAGTCAATAAATAGCTCTGGAGGATTTTATGGGATATAAAAGTACAGATGCGCTTATGCGGCATTTACGCGAAAGCGGGATCCAGATTTCCGGAAGCAAAGAAAAGCGTCAGTTAATCAACACTGGTTACTTTCATGGATATAAAGGTTACCGTTTTTTTAACCATTCAGGCATCAGGCTACCCTTTACCTCCTATCGAGAAGTCTATGCCACAATTCAATACGATTCCCAGCTAAAGACGCTGTTATACGGAAAAATGATGTTTATCGAAACAGCAATAAAAAGCATTGCATTGGAATGTATCATGTCCGCTTGTAATTCTGAAAATATACAAGTTATGTTTGACAAAGTTGTAAGTAGCTATACCAATGCTCCCGCACATGCTACAGAAAAACAAAAAATCGCCTTGCAGCAGAATAAATTAAATCTCCAGAACACAATTCAGTCAAATCTTGCTCAGGCATATAAAGCCTCAAATCCTCAAATCACGCATTTCTATCACAATGCCAATCATACTAATGTTCCTTTGTGGGCCTTGTTTGAAATCTTAACAATGGGTGATTTTGGATGTTTGTTGTCTCGTTTAACATTTCAAGTCCGAGATGACATCTCACGAAAAATTGGTATCGATACATTAGGGAATAACGACACGAATCGAGAGTTAGTATATAAATACATTTACACACTCAAAGATTTAAGAAACGCGATTGCCCACAATGCTGTTGTATTTGATACACGTTTTCGTAAAATTGACCCTACGCATGCCATGAAAACGTGCCTGCAACATGAAATTGGTCTGCCATATGTCAACTTCAAGACCATTGGCGACTACGTCATCTTAATGTGCTACTACTTAAAGCGACTTGAGCTTCCGAAATCTGAAATCAACGCATTTATTAGGGATTTTGAAAAGATCGTTGAAGACTATAGAAAATCTGTAAATCGCAACGTAGCCGCTAAGGTGATCCATCCCGATCTTCCTAGTCGCATCGCTATTCTGAAAAAATTTTTATGAGGCTTGCATCTTTTGTGAAGATGTTGTATACTATATTTAATAATTGGGGTATGTGTTTGCGGATGCATACTTGAGAGAGTCGGTGGAAGCTGGCTCTCTTTTTATTGGTTAATCAAAGGGCGGCTTATCGGCCGCCCTTTTTATTCCTGCTTATTTCTCCTGCAGTGCCTTGATCGCCTCGGGCAGCTTCTCGATCTGGCCGCTGCACAGACGATCCAGATACACCATCGGCTGCACGCTGCATTCCTGCACGGCGATTTCGCCCTTGGCATCTACCTTAACGATCTCGGCCTCAATCAGCCGATAAAAGGTGTCCTGCGCCCAGTCGGGCATCTGATCGGTATGGGTATACACTTTCATTTCCTCTTCTTCCTCCTGTCCCGTCCAAAACTCGGTATACAAAATGTTTGTGTCCACCTTACCGGTCACACCCGGCACGGTGCCGCTGTCGCTGTTCTGCCAGACATCAAAGTGGCCTGCATAGTTGGGCTTGCTCGACCACTGTGCCAGCCAAATCGCGTCAGCATCAACATTGATGTAATCCTCAAGCCAGCTCTTGGATGCGTATACGCCGCACTGGTATCCTGCTGCACGGATGGTATCGATAAACGCCTGTGTGATGGCCGAGATGTTGGGCCAGCTGAACGTAAAGTTTTTCTTTGCCTTGTATCCGTCTGCGTCCTCCATGTCAAACCAGAGAGGCATGTCAAACTTGCGACCGTTGATGATATCCAGCAGGTGCCGCGCCTCTGCACGCGCATCTTCGACCGTGAGCGCGTAGCTGTAATGATACACGCCCACGCGCAGCCCTGCGGCCTGTGCGCCTGCCAGATGACGCTCAAACCACGGGTCAACGTAGGTCTTGCCGTATCCTGCGCGAATGATGGCAAAGTCGATCGCAGCGGCGGCGCTTGTCCAATTCACTGCGCCGTTGTGTTTACTGACGTCAATTCCTTTCACTTATATATCGCTCCTTTCTCGTGTCCAATTTGGACACGTTTTATTTTTGCTCTTTGCCTTGCAGCTGTTTGATGGCCTGCATGATGACGTCTGGCACCGGCAGGCCCATCAGACCGGCATTTTCGATGATCGAGATGGTCTCGTTGACCACATACGCAATCACGACCGCATCACGGACAAACGCCGTGCCCAGCACGATATCCAGACGCGCAGCCACCAAGACGATGATCAGCGTCATCCCTTTTTTCAACAGCCCTTGCCAACAGGCTGCGCTGTTGAGTGCACCAGTCTCGCTTTTGTCGCTGGAATGGAACACGCCCGCGACGACGAGACCGGACGCATAGTCGATGGCCATAAAGATCAGCAGCGTGATGAGCGCAGCATCCCAGCCGCCAAATGCCTGGCTAATCATGCCGCCGATCACGCCCGCGCCGGCCATGATAGCGGCCTTGGTTTCTGTCAAATGAATCATATATGTACCTCCTACAACCTGTAATGCGGGCGCTCCTCGTCGAAAAAACGCCACCTGATAAGGTCATCCAATACGATTGCGACGGCTGCCAGCAACACCCACAGCAGCGCAAACTGCGGGCAGATCTGCCCCAGCAGGTTACCGGGCATGTCTGAGTAGTCCCAGACATGCCAGCCGAGCCAAATGTTGACGATGCAGCCGGTGACCAGCTCGGCAGCCGTGGCGATCAGCGCACCGGCGACCGCCTGCGGGATCAGCCGCCAGCTTGTCCAAATCTCATTGAGCAGACCGATGAGTACAAACAAGATCGCCGCCAGGACAAACATTGTCCAATGGCTCCGACTGCGCCAGAAGACTTCCAGCGTGACGTACAGCGATCCGCCGAAATATCCTAAGTACAGGTATTTTCCCAGCCGTTTCATAGACTCATGCCCTGCGAGATCTTGGCCAGCACGGCATCTATCTGGGTCTGGGCCTCATCCATGAGCTCGTTGAGGCCTCCGATGACGAGGAACAGCAGTGCCGCGAGCAGGAACATTGTCCAATGGCTGCGGCCCCGCCAGAAGACCTCCAGCGTGACGTACAGCGACCCGCCAAACCAGGCGAGGTATGCGTACTTAGCGACTAACACTCGCGTAGTCGATTTTGACATTGGCGACCTCCTCTGCCGTTTGCGCCTCATAAATATCCTCCTTGATACTCTCCTGATAGCGCAGATACGGGTATACATAGTCCGCGATGGCCAGCGAGAGCGCGGTAAACTCTTCGAGTTCAAACGCCCTGCAGCCTTGTTTCTGTGAGTGCCACTCGAGCACCTTGGGCTGCCCGGCCTGTACCGCTACCTGATACTGCATCAGGTTGAGCGCCATTTCTTTCTGGTCTTCTTCGGTCACTCCGTAGGTTTTGCCGTCCGTCCATTGCAGTGGGTGCGCAGCCAGCCATGCCGCAAGTGCAGCTTTGTTTTCAGTCTGTCGGGCCTGCTGGACAGCAGCGAGGTCTACGGGTTCCGGTTCAGGCGCGGGCGCATGGCTCCAGCTCTCGCCGTCGTACAGGTCACCGATGCCATAGCCATCAGGCAACTGGACGGGATAGCCGAAATCAATGGCGGTTTCTTCGTCTTCAAACACAGCGGCGTTTACACATACACCGTTCTCGATTTTTGCATAACTTTGCATTTAATCACCTCTAACATAGATCAAGACAGCACCGCTGCCACCTTTTCCTCCGGAATAACCTTCATCCCCTCCGCCACCACCGCCTCCAAATCCTGACGGAGCATTACTGCCACTAGCGTTGTATTGCCCATCGCCTGCATTTGGGCCTCCTATGTTTCCAGTGCCTCCTCCGCCGCTACCATACCAATCTTCATAAAGCAAATCTGTATAAAATCTTTCTGCATAATCTTTTGGGGTAATAATACCATCTTCTGCATCTAAATAGGGCAGATTTGGTCCTCCATAATGCCCCTTTATGCTTGTATCACCACCAAAAGAACCCGCAAAAGGATTGCATCCGCCTTTTCCTTCTGACGCTGGATCTCCTCCAATGGCAGTAAATCCAAACGCTTTAGTATCCCCTCCCTTTGACGGGCTTACCGAGAGCCTTCCAGCTGTTCCACCTGTACCTATAACTATACTATATTCTTGGCCAGGAACTACTTTTATGTCCCTAACCAACATACAACACCCACCTTGGCCTCCTCCCGCACGCCAGTCAGTTACGGCACCGCCACCACCGCCTCCAACAATAAGCGCGGTGATATAAAAAACGCCATCAGGGCAAACCCATTTTTTACTGGATGTGATTTTTTCGAGTAATTTATAAGGTTTAATCGAATTGCTTAATTGATTAAACGCATCTTTAGGCTCTGACGACGTGTCAATACCCAATTCTGCACACACATCATCCGGCAGCACGTTTGCCTTGTTGTATGCACTGCCTTGTACACTTGCATCGTCTGCATACTCCAATACGCCCTCAATTGTCCGTCCGTCATCCAAACGGATACGGACGCGGTTTTCCTTGCCCGGAGCGGGCACTCTATCCTGCATTGTAAATCCCTCCTGCAATCATAAACGGTGTGCCAGCCTGTTTCAGCTCAAAAGCCGAGACCATAGCTTGCAAATAGTCGTACATCTGTTGCAAGTCCCATTCCTGCGCGTTGACCTGTTCAGCAGTGATCGTTTCGCACCCGTCCTGGCGATATACTGCCAGCAGTTCACGCCATTCGGGGACTGCAAACCATACGTCTTGCAGCGCGTTGATGTTTGACCGAATTCTGACGAGTTGGGTAGGTGTAGGGTACTCCCCTGCTGTCCATGTTTTCGAGGTGATTTGCGCAGCATATCCATACGCATTCAGCTGGGCGCGTAGGTATTGAGTCCACGATTCCACCCGGTTCAGGTCAGTATAATTCCAAAACTCCTGGTCTGTGTGATTGTAATTTAACGGTTCCATACCTCACCTCACGGGTCATTATACTGGACAAGGATGATACCATCCGCGCCATCGCCACCGCGCGCGCCATCGGATGGATATGACTCGGCCTTGTAGACATTTCTGCCCGGGTATCTTGTCACTGTGAAATATCCGTTTGCGCCGCTGTCGCCGCCGCTGCCAGCATTACCAGTATTCGGCTCACCCGACGATGCCATTTTAGGGTTGTCAACCTGTGCTTTGCCGTCGGTGCCGTCTGCGGCGTAATATTTGCCGGTCTCAACATCCGTAATGCCAGCCGGGTAGCTTTTGCCACTGGCCGACGAATACGCACCAAACGTGGTAGCAGTTCCAGCGGTTCCGGGTTGTCCGGGCTGCTGATCGTCTTTCGGTGGCATACCAAATGTCGCGTGCGCACCTCCAGCACCGCCCTTGCCACCTTTACCGCAGGAATACGCGAACGACTGCCCGCTGTTGATGGACAGCGTAGCGATAAATACACGCCCACCCTTTCCGGCCTTGCCCGGTGCAGGACTATAATCATCCTCGTGTAGCCATGCGCCGCCCTCACCGCCGCTACCGCCGTCACCGCCGCCAACGAGCTGCACATAGATTTCGGTAACGCCGGTCGGGGCTTTCCATGTGCCCGTACCAGTCAGGATGACCTTATGATCGTAACGCTTGTCCGTGTCAGTCTGAATTAGATAGGACGGCAGATTTCGCATGACGCCGTCCACCAGCTTGAGCTGGTGCTTGTACCTACGCGCCGAAATGGTCGTACCGAAGGCAGTCGCCACGGTGTCGATGTCACCAGTCTCGCTGACCGGATTGCCACGCGATCTTACCGTAAACTTGCGCCCGCCGTATTGGCTCATGACGTTGGACACTACGCGCCGGGCGTCGTCCGTCGTATGCACAAAGGGATTGTCAACGGTCAAGGACTTATCACTCGCGGTATTGGTGCCCGGGAAGGTGACCTCTTGGTTGTCGTCCAACTTAAAGGTGATGTCCGCGATCT
>NZ_NFKK01000028.1:0-17375 GCF_002160355.1 Butyricicoccus pullicaecorum | reverse complement strand
TTCCAGTGTACAGGATTTAGAAGAGCGTCGGTAGTGGCTTTATCTTTTCCGACTAAATTTGGTTGCGAACGCCCGACACTTGAAGGTTAGTTTCGCCCGACCCGAATAGCTTTGCATATCAAGCTCATATTTTACCCATAAATATGAACTAATAAATCATATAAATATATCTTGCTGTTCCTTAACGCCTGTCCACAACTTGTGGACGGGCGTTTTTTTCTGTTTTTTCTGCTTCTCCGTCGGGTGCCGTTCTCCGCCCTTTCGCTTCGATTCGGTCATCAACCGCACGAAGCGAAAGGAGCAATCATGGAGAACAAAATTTTTTCTGATAAACACGGTTTAGGGCTGCCAAAAGCCCCCTTTGGTGAACGAGTAGTAGGCGAAAGGGGACAAAAAGACCTGCCTCCTGGCACGGAGGGAGGTGAGAAATTGAGACCTGACCGCCACTACGAGCACAAACAGCACGCCTTTGACAGCTATTGCAAGAAGGTGTTGAAATGCGAAGCGTATAACGGCTATCGAGAGATCAGCCGCCGCCAGAAGCGTGAAACACCGTTCAGTGAGTTGTCGGAGGAAGAATTGGCCCAGCTTGCGGCCTATGACCGCTATTCCTGGGAATACACCGCTTTCCCCGTGGGAGGCGATGTCATTCTAATCAAGGATGACCGGCTGGCCGAGGCGTTGAACGCGCTGCCTCCGGATAATCGGGACATCTTCCTGATGTACTGGTTCTTGGGAATGGCAGACCGTGAGATTGCTGAACATCTGCACATGGTTCGCCGGACGGTCAATGCCCGCAGGCAAAGTGCCTATCGGCTGCTGAAGGAGCTGATGGGAGGTGAAGCGGATGACTAAATCTGCAAATATGCGGGTGGCGCTACTCCCTTACCCTGTTATTGCTGCTGCGGTGGGAGGAAATCCCGAAGCAATAGCAAGGGTAATCCGGCACTATTCCAGTTACATAGCCGCATTATCTATGAGGACAAGCTATGATGCAAATGGCTTTCCCCACTTCCAGGTGGATGAAGATTTACGCAAGCGGCTGGAAACGAAACTCATCGTTTCTATTCTGGGATTTGATCTGAACTAATTTTGAACAAGCTATATAATCCATTTTCCATATACCTTGCCAAAGAAAGCCTTGTGGAACTTCTATTTCTTTGGAGCTTTCAGTTTTTTTGGCTACGGTCTTGGTGTTGATAAGTTCTTTATTGTTGCGAAGTTTAGTAGTGATATAAGCAAGACCGCAGTAGTATTGACAAAGGCATAAGACTGTGGTATTATGCTGTTGTAACGATAATACTGTGGTCTTATGAAAGGAAGGTAGCCGCCTTGGAAATTAAATTGTTTGATTCCGAACTAAAGGTAATGGATGTTCTTTGGAAGGAGGGGGATACACCCGCCAGGGAAATAGCCCGGGTACTGACAGATGAATTGGGCTGGAATGTCAACACGACATATACGCTTATCAAGCGTTGCATGAAAAAGGGGGCGATTGCGCGTTCCGAGCCGGGCTTTATGTGCCATGCCTTGGTTTCCAAGTCCGCTGTTCAAGAAGCCGAAACTGATGAATTGATTAACAAAATCTACGACGGTTCTGCTGACAAACTGTTCGCTGCGTTGCTTGGGAGAAAAAAACTGTCTGAGGAACAAATCGAAAAGCTGAAACAAATTGTTGGCGATCTGGAATGAGGTGGTGATAATGAACCTGCTCCAAATGAGTTTTACGGGTGCTGTAATGATTTTGGCTGTTACTGTCATTCGTGCTCTTGCAATTAACAAAGTCCCGAAAAAGACATTTCTGGTGCTTTGGGGGATCGCGCTGGTGCGGCTGATGATACCGTTCTCTTTGCCCTCATGGTTTAGCATCTACTCTCTCTGGAACCGAGAAATACCCACAGTGGGAATGAATACGGCGGCGGGTATGCTGATTCCTGTGATACAGGCGGAGCAACAGGCCACCATTCCTCACAACACTGTCGGCTCTGTGGCAAATGTCTCAGCGCCGGAAATCATCTGGATTCTTGGATGCGTACTTTGTGCGTTCTTCTTTGCGGTAGCCTACTGGAAATCCTATAAAGAGTTTCAAATGTCCCTGCCTGTCAGAAATGATGGGATTGAAAAGTGGTTGGAAACTCATCCAACGAGAAGAACCATTACCGTGCGCCAATCCAGTTTGGTATCCTCTCCATTGACTTACGGCGTGATTCATCCCGTCATTTTACTGCCGAAAACCACAGACTGGAATAACGAAGAAACGCTGCATTATGTTTTGGCACATGAGCTTGTGCATATCAAGCGATTTGACATTATAGCAAAAGTTGTGCTGGCGGTTGCTCTCTGTATCCATTGGTTTAATCTTCTGGTATGGGTCATGTATGTTCTGGCGAATAGAGATATTGAGCTTTCCTGTGACGAGACGGTGATTCGCCAATTCGGAGAAAATACAAGAGCAGTTTATGCCAAAGTTCTGATCAGCATGGAGGAAACAAGGAGTGGTTTCACCCCTCTTTGTAATAATTTCAGTAGAAATGCGATTGAAGAAAGGATAACAGCAATTATGAAAACACGGAAAACAACAGTTGTATCTCTGGTCCTTGCAGGGGTAATCGTTGCGGGAACGACAACGGTCTTTGCAACTTCCGCCCTCGCTGAGAGTAAAGGGCCTATGGACACGAACTATTATGAGACGGAAACCTCCGAAGGTGTTTTGACTTCCTATACTGATGACAACGGAGAGACTTACTATGTTCTTGATGACGGAAACACAACAAGAACGCTGAGCGCAGAAGAATTTGAACAGCAATATCCCTCCCCGGTCATCGAGTGGTGGACTTACGACGAATACAAAAACTGGCTGGATAACGAAAAAGAAACGCTCCAGAGCATAATCGGCCAAAAGGGATGGACCTCTGCACAGGGCGAGTTTGTTTGGACCCAGGAAATGGTCGATGAAACGATTGCCGAATACGAAAAGGTGCTCCAGGACATCAAAAACGGCATGATGTACTCCAAGACCGTCGATGGTGAACAGGACATCATGGTGGGTTATAATCCAGAGGACATCGTGACCAGCTCAAGCTATGATTATTTTGTGAAGCTGGAGAACGGTGAAGAAAAACTTTTTGGGCCTTACGAAACGAGCGAAGAATTGCTTGCGGCAGTAGATTCTTTTTGCAATGATCAGGTCAAGTTGGGAAATATGGATCAGAGTGAGGCCCGTGAAATTGTTAGTCAGTGCGTACAAAACTAAATTGCATGAACATGTGCAAAATGGAATGGTTGCTCTGTCCGATTTGCAAAAATAAAACCAGAATTAAGCTACGCGCTGATACGGTACTGGAATATTTCCCGCTTTATTGCCCCAAGTGTAAACAAGAAACTCTGATATATGTAAAACAATTCAATACGAAAGTTATCAAAGAGCCAGACGCACAGACGGCGGTTTTGAAATAGCAAATTCAAGCCGCCGTTTTCTTTTGGAAAAAAGAGAACACGGGGGTGTGTTAAAGTCGCCCTTTTCTAAGGATACGGCGGTGCCCGGGAGGTATCGCTGTGTCCTTTTTTATTCTCCAACCACCTAACCTGTCAAAAAAAGCCTTCATCCATCGCCGGGATGCTGCGACCATAAAGATGAACATACAATTCATGTAAATACTATTTATAATTCTCTAACGCCTGTCCGCAACTTGCGGGCGGGCATTTTTTGCCACTTTTTTTGTTTCCCTATTGGTTGCCGTTCTCCACCCTTCACTTCAATCCGGCTATCAACCGCGCGAAGTGAAAGGAGCAAGTATGGAGAACAAAATTTTTTCTGATAAATATCGTTTAGGGCTGCCAAAAGCCCCCATTGGTGAACGAGTAGTGGGCGAAAGGGGAAGAAATGACCTCCCTCCTGGGACGAAAGGAGGTGAGATTATGACACCTGAACGCCACTACGAGCATAAGCAGCATACCTTTGACAGCTATTGCAAAAAGGTTCTGAAATGCGAAGCCTGGAATGGCTATCGAGAGATCAGCCGCAGGCAGAAGCGGGAAGTTCCTTTCAGCGAACTGTCGGAGGAGTCGATGGAGCAGCTTGCGGCGTGGGACCGGTATCCCTGGGAATACACACCTTTCCCGGTGGGAAATGATGTGATCCTGATTGAAGATGACCGGCTGGCTGATGCGCTGAACGCCCTGCCCTAGGATAACCGGGACATCTTCCTGATGTACTGGTTCCTGGACATGGCAGACCGCGAGATTGCCGAGTACATGCACATGGCCCGTCGGACGGTCAACACCCACAAGCGGAAAGCCTATCGGCTGCTAATTGAGCTGATGGGAGGTGAAGCGGATGATTAAACCCGTGAACACGCGGTCAGCCCTGCTTCCATATCCGGTTATTGCTGCCGCTGTCAGTGGTGATCCCGATGCGGTAAACCAGGTGGTACGGCATTACTCCGGTTACATAGCTACATTGTCCACACGGACAAGCTATGATGCACAGGGCGTTTATCGTACCCAAGTGGACGAGGACCTGCGCCACCGGCTGGAAACGAAATTGATCGTCGCAATCCTGAAATTTGAGCTGAATTAACATTTTGGCTCGCCGCCATGCGTTCCCCTTTCCGCATGGTGTCACCTTGAAAAAGAAAGCCCGGCGGGAGGCCACCGGTGCAGCATAAGGCAGACGGATACGATCTATCTGTGTGGAGCCGGTCAGCCGGTGCGCCATGACCCTGTTGCAAGTCCGCAGGAAGGGACCCCTACCAAACAGGTGAGCGACAAAACCAGGCCGCGAAACAGGTGTGGCAGCCTGTGGGCGAGGATACACAGACAGGATAATGATACTCCCGCGTTGAACGCCCTCAAAGCATTGCGCGGCGCACCCATCAGCATGGGCCGGGGTGAGATTCCCGTGGAGCTGCGGCCAGCAGCCGTCCGTTTTCTGCCTCTTTTATGGTTTTAATGAAATGGCATGAAAGGGGCCTTATTATGCAGAAAATTCAATCTGAAAATAAATATGCCCCGCCTATGCGGAGCACAAAGAAGATCGGCAATACGACCTTTATCGTCAATTCCTTTTTCCCTCAAACGGGAAATCAGACGATAGCCTCCAAACTGGAGAACCTGATAAAAGCCGATGTTCAGAAACAAACTGTGACTTGAAAACCTCCTAACAGGCAGACAGGGAAAAGAAAGCGCGGTATAATGAAGTTGGACTTCAATATCGTGTTTGACTGCCAGATAGGAGGTATTTATGTATTATCAGTCAAACACCGCTGCCGCGCTTCAATTCCCTTACACGGCTATGAGCTCCGAAGAACTTACAGCCTTGTATTGTCGCTTATCCCGTGACGATGAATTGCAGGGTGACAGCAATAGCATTGTAAACCATGATGTAATGTATAGAGGGTGGATTACACCAAAAAACATTACATCATGACTGGCGGCTCATTTGTGGCGAATGAAAAGACAGTTATGATAGAGGAGGGATGCCCTCAAACCTACCGTAACTGTCAACCACATTCCCACGAAAGGAGCCTTGTATGGAACTGACTTACACCAAATGCGGCGACTATCTCATTCCCAACCTTGTATTATCGGACACCAAGGAGTACCATATCGGGAAATATGGCCGGTTGCGCCGTGCCTACTTAAAAGAACACCGGCCCATTCTGTATACCGATCTCATTGTCACTGAAAAGTTGTTTCCCCACTTGGAGGAAATCGACATCGCCTGCCGGGAGCGGCTGGAAATTATCGAAAAAGCCATGATGCAGCAAGAGGGCGTCACAGAAGCCCTGAAAGCTGCCGACCAGATGGCATGGGTGCGCTCCATGAACTCCATCCACAACAGGGCCGAGGAAATTGTCCTGGCTGAGCTGGTCTACTGTTGAGGGAGGGAACGCAATGATTTTGGAAGCCATGTATAACGGGGAGTTTTATCCCTGTGAAACCGTTGTTCCCACGTCCCCGGAATACCGCAAGGCGGTCCAAACCTGTGCGGCGTTGATGGAGCAGCTATCCCAGCGGCTCAGCAAAGAGGACTATGCTCTGGTGGAGGAACTCCGGGCGCAGAACGCTATCGCCCAATGCGAGGAAAGTGAGAGCCATTTCAAGTATGGCTTTTCGGCAGGGCTGATCGTCCAGCAGGAAGCCTATGAACAGCTGCAAAACAAGAAATAAGCGATGGCCGAAAAAGCCCACGCAGCCGGAAAGAGAACCGGTGGCGTGGGCTTTCTGTGTATATGGTTATTCTATCAGATCATCCGAAGTTTCCGCAACCAGCTTGTCAAAGTCGCTCTGATAGGTCCTGTCCTGCAAAACTCGGAACTTTTCAAATTCTTTCTCGGCAAAGGCTTTGGCGATGGCTGCGGTCACCTTGCCCTTATCGTGCAAAATATCTTCCTCGTTGAACTGTAAAAATGCGTCAAGCCGCTTGACCCAGTCGGCCATATACATGACATTTCCCCGGCGGGCCTGCCGTTCCGCATAGTCCAGGTACATGGTGACGATCTCGTTCAGGTTTCGCATTTCCGTTTCGTTCAGATAGTTTTTGGCAACGGTGACATCTGATTTGCGGATGCGGCCTTTGGGAGCGTTTTTCCATGTGGTCAGCCCCATGTTGGGCTTGGTGCTGTCGGCACGGCCATATACGATCTCAGCGGCGGTATGATGGGTGACCGCATAGTGGAGCTTGTTCTGCACCGTGGCGAAAAACTCCTTTGTGATGGGGCTTTCCACATCGTAGTCGGCGCTGCACTGGGAATAGATGTCCGTGATTTTCTGGTAGAATCTTCTCTCGCTGGCCCGGATGTCCCGGATACGCTCCAGCTGTTCCTCGAAATAATCCTTGCCGAAAAAGTTTTCCGGCTCCCGCAGCCGTGCGTCATCCATCACATAGCCTTTGATGATGAACTCTTTCAACACCCGGTTCGCCCAAATGCGGAACATGGTCGCCTTTTTGGAGTTCACACGATACCCCACAGCGATAATGGCATCCAGATTGTAATAGTTGGTCTGATACCGTTTTCCGTCCGCCGCAGTTGTTTCCATTTTGGAAACAACTGAATCCTCGCTCAGTTCGCCGGATTCAAAAATGTTTTTCAGATGCTTGGAAATAGCCGCTTTCTGTACCTCGAACAGCTCTGCCATTTTTGCCTGTGTCAGCCAGAGATTTTCCTGAAAGAGCAGGATTTCCACCCGCACTTCTCCGTTTTCGGTCTTATAAAAGAGGATTTCTCTGGTTTCATACGGGGTCAGCCCTTGTTCCTCGCTCATACTTCTTTACCCCCGTTTATCCAGTTCCAACAGATTATACATATACATTCTCGTCATATCTGGTTCACCATCGCCTTGCACCATGCACAGGAATTTCCAACCATAGCGTTCATAGAATTCTGTATGATCTGTGACAAGGGATAAGGCTGTAAGTCCAAATGAACGCATATCTTCACAAACAAGTTCCAGCAATTTTCCTGCAATGCCCTGACAGCGGCAATTTTCCTCGACATATACAGCGCAGACATTAGGTGTTAGATCTTTTCGGTCGTGAAAATCATTTTCGATTACCCCAATACCACCAATAATCTGCTGATTCTCGACTGCAACATACCACTGCGGAACAATGCTTTTGCCCGTCAAACATTCCTGTATGCTTCCCGCATATTCTTCAACTGGAATATCCCACTTGGAATGAAACCATGCTGCGGCTTCCGATGCCAGTTTGCTGTGTTCCCTGAGTTTCAGAATTTCCATAGCGTATCATTCCTCCTCGTTTCCATCCTTTTTAGAACGGCTCTTGTAGACATTGTACTGGTTCTTGCACCGTGGGCTGCAAAAGACGGCGTTGGATCGGCTGCCCAAGAACACCTTCTGGCAGTGCTTGCACAAGCGCAGGGGCTGGTCACCGTCCACCAGCATGAAGCTGAACATCATCTGGATACCCAGCAGCAGGGAGTGAAAATCCCAGTAAATGGTGGGCTTATCCAGCAGCTCGATGTGATAGCTGGGGGCAATCCCACCAAATGCGGCCATGGCCTTGCGGTACAGCCCCCGTGCGTCCTCATCGATGGAATCATAGTCATTGTAGTACAAAATAGCGGTGGTCAGCGTAAAGGCCCAGTCCTTGAACTGTTGGGCAACCCAGTCGTAGGGTTCCGCATATTCTCGCTGGAAGCTCATGTTCTTTGCCATCGGCTCGTCCATGAAAGTCATGGTCAGGGCAACCATCGTCCGGTCACCGGACACATTCCATGTGGATTCAATGCCCTTCTTCACCAAATCCAGCTGGTCAAAGGGGTAAAACAGGGACAGGTATTTGTCCGTCGTCATGGATTCTTCTTTGATGAAGTGGTTTTTCGGCAGGTACACCGCCTCGTAGTCCATAAAGGACGGTGTGGTAGGCAGAGCGGTCATTAGCCCCAGCAGGCCGTACCGAGTGACAAATTCCGTTATCGCCTTTTCCACCTCTGCCTCCGGCCTACGCCCCATCATCAACATCCCCACATTCAACGCATCCAGCACAATGTTCGGGACCTCTTTCAGCGGATTGTAGACATCCGGCTTTGCGCTCTTGCCGGGGGTGATGTACCGCTTGCCATCTTTCGCTGTTTTCAGCTCGTAATGATCGTACCGCACCCAATGGGAACGGGACTGTTCAAATATATTTTTCATCATACACACCCTTTCTGCTCTATCGTCCCTGTCATCAGGGGTGATTTTTCTTTTTTCTGCGCTCGGTCTTGTTCTCCCGTCGGATCACGGCATCCTTGCCCTGTTTTCTTGCGATTTTCGAGTATTCCTCCAAAAACTGGCGTTCCCGCAAGGTCAAACCGCCTCCATGCTCCTGCTTGCCGCACAGATAGTCATACATCTGGCGCTGCAATTTCTTGTGGATGGTTTTCCGCAGCTTGCGGATGTTGCGGTCAGACTGCCCACGGACAGCGGCAAGCCGGGTGGTGCTGTAAAGCCGCAAAGAGAGGAAATACAAAACCTCCTTGTGTTCCTCGCTCAGTTCTTCCACCATGCGGGAAATAAAGGCGTCGGCAGTGAGGTTGTGCATCTCATAGGGACAGTCAAACAGGATGTCCAGAAAGTTTCCGGCCATCAGCTGCCGGTATGCGGGATTGTTCATCCAGCGGGGAATGAGCTTGGGTTCCGGCACCGCCTGATATTCCAGCGGCACATCCCCACGGAGGTTTTCGTGATCCCGTTCCCGGCGCTCCCGGTTCCGGTCCAGCTTGTTCCATTCCTCCACCACGGCCCGGAAATCCTTTTCGGTGCGGGCCGCTTCCTCCAGCCGCCGTATGGCCTCGGCCCGCATCTCCCGTTTGAGCCGTTTATCACTGACCGGGGCGGCTTCTTCCTCCTCGTCCTCCAGCTCTGCTTCATAGTTGATGGGATGCTCGTCCTGCTCCAGCTCGCTTTCCAGCTCGGCCAGACGTTCTTCCGCAAGCGCCTGTTCCAGCGTTTCCTCCGCCCCAGCGCCTGTCCCATCGTCCCATCCGGTGAAGCCAACCTCGGTATCCAGAAGCTCGTCATCAGACAGATACGCCATGACCCCACCTCTTTTCAAAAAAATATTTTGCGATTTTTCAAAAATGGTTCCGTTTTGCACCCCGGATTTCTCCTATTAGTGAAAGAGTAATCTAAAAACAAGTTACTTAGGTTACATTTGCTCATTCACACAGGAGAAAGGAGGCACACGCCATGTTCAGGCTTGACACAAAAAAGAAGTAACACAATCACAGGTTACAAACATCGGAACTATAACAACAGTATACACCGGATGCGCTGAAAGCGCAAGAAAGAGAGGTTCTATGGCAGATAAAAACGCCGTGTTTCTGACTCGGCACATTGGCAAGACCACCTATAAAGTTCGTGTCTACCTCAGCGAAACCGCCGAGGAAACGATGGAAGATAAAATTCTGCGGCTGATCCGCAATGACGGGCTGGCAAACCAGCCGGAATGTGGTATAATGGAACTGCCACAAATGAGCCGTCCGTCTGAAAGGAGCGCCTGATATGGCAAACAGACAGACGGAAGAAAAAATCACTGCGCTCTATGAGCGCCTGTCCCGTGACGATGACCTCACGGGTGACTCGAACTCCATTCTGAACCAGAAACGTTATCTCGAAAGCTATGCAGCACAGCGGGGCTACACCAATATCGTCCACTACACAGACGATGGGTGGTCCGGCGGCAACTTTGACCGTCCTGCATGGAAGCGCCTTGTGGCGGACATCGAGGCGGGCAAGGTGGCCCATCTGCTGTGTAAGGACCTAAGTCGGATCGGCAGAAACCACCTGCAAACCGGCTTTTACACCGAGGTAATGTTCCGGCAGAATGGGGTTCATTTTGTTGCTGTCGCCAATAACATCGACAGCGAGGAACAGGACAGCGGCGAGTTTGCGCCCTTTCTCAATATCATGAACGAATGGTATCTGCGTGACCAGTCCAAAAAGGTTTCGGCAGCATACCGTGTCAAAGGCAAGGCAGGCAAGCCCACCACCAACAACGCCATCTATGGCTACAAAAAAGACCCGGAGGACAAGGACCACTGGCTGGTGGACGAGGAAGCCGCCGCTGTGGTGCGGCGGATCTTCCGGCTTGCGGTGGAGGGGCACGGCCCCCATGAGATCGCCAAGATACTCACACAGGAAAAGGTGGAGTGCCCCGCCTATTATCTAGCACGAAACGGCAGAGGCAGCCGTAAGAACACCGTGGACACCAGCCGCCCCTATGACTGGTACGGCTTCACGGTCAGCTCCATGCTGGAGAAACCGGAATATATGGGGCATACCGTCAATTTCCGTTCTTCCAAGAAGTCCTACCGGGATAAGCGGGTAAAAAATGACCCGTCCGACTGGCTGATCTTTGAGAATACCCACGAGGCCATTGTTGACCCGGAAATCTGGCAGCTCGCCCAGCAGGTGAAGCGGACGGTGCGCCGGACGGACACCACCGGCGTCGCCAATCCCCTGACCGGCCTTGTGTTTTGTGCTGACTGTGGAGCCAAAATGTATAACCACCGGGGCAAGCGCAAAAAGGACGGGCGGGAATATTCCGTGGATTTTTACAGCTGCTCCACCTACACCCTGACCTTTGAGCGAGAAACTCAGATGTGTTCTTCTCACACGGTCAGCACTAAGGCTCTGAATGCCCTGATTCTGGAAACCATCCGCACTACCGCCAGCTATGCCATCCAGAACAAGGAGGAATTTATTCAGAAAGTTCGCAGTATTTCACAGGTTCGCCAGCAGGAAGCGGCAAAGGAGCTGAAACGCAAGGTTGCCAAGGAACGCAGGCGCAGCGCCGAGTTGGACGTGCTGATTAAAAAGTTGTATGAAACCTATGCCATGGGCAAGTTGGAAGAAAAACGGTTCGAGCTGCTGTGTGCTGAATATGAGAAGGAACAGGCCGAGCTGGAACAGCTGCTTGCCTCCGAGCAGGCACAGCTGGACCAGTTTCACGAGGATACGGGCCGTGCCAGCCACTTTCTGGCGCTGGCACAGAAATATACGGATTTCACCGAGCTGACCGCCCCTATGATCCATGAATTTGTGGAGAAAATTCTGGTTCATACCCCGGACAGAAGCACCGGGGAGCGGGTGCAGGAAATTGAAATTTATCTGAATTTTATCGGGAAGTTTGAAGTGCCCATGCCCGAACCCACTGAGGAAGAACTGGCTGCGGAGGAAAAGCGCCGCCAGAAGCACATCCGTGACCATGAAAAATACCTGCGCCAGAAGGAGCGCAAACAGAAGATTGCCGAGGGGCTGATCGTTCCGGGTGAACCGTACCAGCTGGTGTGCCAGTGCTGCGGAGAGTCGTTCCAGTCTGTCCGCCCCAACGCTAAATTCTGCAAACCCGCCTGTCGGGAGAAGTTCTACCGGCAGGAAAAGCGGAAAGCCAAAGAAACGGAAGCATCACAAACTGCATAAGGACTGCGGCCTGCCCCAATAAACCGGGCAGGCCGCTTTTTTATGCCCTGAAACGGAGGGATTTTTTATGACACTCTTTGAACTGGTAAAACAGAATATTTGTGTGCCGGATGCGGCGGAACACTATGGGCTGCAACTCAACCGAAACGGGATGTGCAGCTGTCCGTTCCATGAGGACCGACACCCCAGCATGAAGCTGAACGAACGGTATTTTTACTGTTTCGGCTGCGGAGCCACCGGCGATGTGATTGACTTTGTGGCAAGGCTGTTTGGCCTGAACAGTTACGAAGCAGCGCAGAAACTGGCACAGGATTTCGGGATTGACCCGGACAAGCCCCCAGCGGCAATCGCCTTACCAAAACCGGAGCGTCCTCTGCTGAAAGCATACCGGCAGGAAGAAGTGCGCTGCCTGCGGGTGCTATGTGATTATCTGCATCTTCTGGAAAGCTGGAAGGTGCAGCACGCACCCAAGACAGCGGCAGATGCTCTGGATGACCGGTTTGTGGAAGCCTCCCAGATGCTGGACTATGTGGAGTATCTGGCAGATTTGTTCATTGCCGCCGAGCTGGAACAGCGGGTAAAAATCGTAGAAATACTGAACAAGGATGGCCTGATTGTAGGTTTGGAGGAACGGCTGGACAGGCTGAAAAAGGAGGACGATGCCCATGAAAAACAAAGCGCAGCTTGAAGGGATGCCCGTCTGGTTCGATGGAAAAAGCATCAACGAAGCCCTGTTTTGTGAGGAGTTCTTGCAGACGCACAAGATCATCTTCACAAACGGGGCTTTTTTCACGCCCGAAGGTCGTGTGACCGATGAACTGCCCCTACGTGGAGAGATTTTTGAGGAGCTGAAATGCTGTGCGGTCAGCAACATTCCCCGCAAAATCAGCAACATTGTGGAGCTGGTGAAACTGGCGGCGCTGGTGGAGGATTTTCCCCCGGAGCCGGATCGGATTCATCTTTCCAACGGCACGCTTTTTCTGGACGGAACTTTTGCGAAAGGAAAGCCGAAAATCGTCCGCAACCGTTTCCCCGTGTCCTACAAGCCCAACGCCCCAAAACCTGTTCTCTGGCTGCAATTTCTGGATGGACTGCTCTACCCGGAGGACATCCCCACCTTGCAGGAATATATCGGCTACTGCCTGATTCCCAGCAACAAGGGGCAGCGGATGATGGTCATTAAGGGCAGCGGCGGCGAAGGAAAGTCGCAGATCGGCGCTGTGCTGGGAACTTTGTTCGGTTCCAACATGAAGGATGGCAGCATCGGGAAAATATCCGAGAACCGGTTTGCCCGTGCCGATTTGGAACATATCCTCCTGTGCGTGGATGACGATATGCGAATGGAGGCCCTGCGCCAGACCAACTATGTGAAATCCATCGTCACTGCCCAGGGCAAGATGGATTTGGAGCGCAAGGGCAAGCAGAGCTATCAGGGATGGATGTGCGCCCGGCTGCTGGCCTTCTCCAACGGAGATTTGCAGGCGCTGTTTGACCGGAGCGACGGATTTTATCGCCGCCAGCTGGTGCTGACCACGAAAGAAAAACCGGCTGGCCGTGTGGATGATCCTGACCTTGCCGAGAAGATGAAAGCCGAGGTGGAGGGTATTCTGCTGTGGGCTTTTGAGGGCTTGCAGCGGCTGGCCGCAAACAACTTCAAGTTCACCGAAAGCGACCGCACCAGAGAAAACCGGGAGGCAGTCAAACGGGACAACAACAATGTCTATGATTTTCTGGATTCTGACGGGTATGTTCGCCTGAAAGCCGATCTATCTGCGAGCTCCAAAGAACTGTACGAGGCATACCAGATTTACTGCACCGAGAACAACCTGCCTGCCCTGAAACCCCGCAGCTTCAGCGAAGCCCTGATTGCCTGCCAAAGCCGCTACAATCTGGAATACTGCAACAATGTGACCAACGCAGCAGGACGGCGGGTACGTGGCTTTCTGGGAATTGAGGTATTGGTGAGAAATCATATATCAGTGTTTTCCGGTGATTCGATGCGTACGTACGTACCGGAAGATGTGCCGGAAGAATGGCGGCGCTGAACCGTGTACGTACGTACGCTTTGATTGACCCTTGTTCTCCCTTTTATAGCAATTCGGCGGCTATGGCAGTCAGAATCACCGGTCAAATTCCCATGCTAAATCAAGGCAAGTGGGAATCGAAAAATATTTGACGGTTGGAAGAAATCATTTTGCGAAACCGTGCTTCTCGCCCCGGTGAACCGGGTGCATGGAACCATGGGAAAATGCACGGTTTCAAGCCAAGTCACACGAAATGGAAAAGTCGGAAAGTGCGACCTATGGGCAGGACATCACATCGGCAATTCTGAACGGATTTGGTGACAAGGGAATTTTTCACCACACAGCGAAGCGGTTATGCCAGAGGGCGTACCAGCTTCGTTTTTTTATCAAGTAAATTTAGGAGGATTTTTGATGATGACGGTACGCAACGAGATTAAGGCACAGATCGTCCGGGCCGGATATACCATGCAGGAGGTAGTTGACCGGCTCCATGAGGAATACGGCTGGTCGGACAGTGTTTCCAACCTGTCCGCCAAGCTCCAGCGGGAATCCATCCGCTACAAGGAGGTTGTGGAGCTGGCCGATGTGCTGGGCTACGACCTGATCTGGCAGAAACGGAGGTAAATCTATGACAAGTGAAGAAAAGAAACTGTTGCAGGCAAAGCACCGCTTGGAGGAAGCCCAGGCACGGGACCGGGTGAAGGAGCGAAAAGCCCGGACAAGGCGGCTCATTCAGGAGGGCGCTGTGCTGGAAAAAGTGCTGCCGGAAGTACAGGCGGTAGGGCTTGATAATCTGGAAGAATACCTGCGGCGCAAGCTGGCGAGGCACGATTGAAAACGGCTGGGAGGTCTCCGGGAAACCGGGGGCCTTCCTCTTTTTTATCCCGAAGGGCGCACTTACTCACCACCTGCTAAAGCAGGCGGTGGTAGCCCTCCCGTTGGTCGGGCACGTGCGCTCTCCGAGGGGGATTGCGGCTCCTGCGGGAGCCGTTGGACAAGGCTGCATTTCTGCCAAACTGCCAGCCTTGCCCATGCAGTCGGCGCAGGGGTTTCCGTTTTGGAAGCCCCTGTTCATGGGGTGGTATATTGCCACCCCATCCCGCCGCCTGCCTGCGTCAACCTGCCACCGGCAGCTTGACACAGATACATGGGTGGAACGATTTGTTCCACCCATGCTGGTGGTGCGTCGCATTTCACGACGTACCTGTTGTAATCAAGTACGGAAGAAGGGCTGCTGCGTTTCACAGTAGCCCTTCGGAAAGGATGGTAGACAATGGCGATTTATCATTTGGAGGCCAAGATGGTCAGCCGTGGAGCTGGGCGCTCTGCCGTGGCTGCTGCGGCCTATCTGAGCTGTTCCCGGATGCTCAACGAGTATGACGGGGTGCAGCATGACTATACCCGTAAACAGGGTCTTGGGTGGCGGCAGGTTTTTCTGCCAGCCACCGCCCCCGCAGAATGGCAGGATCGGGAAACCCTGTGGAATGCCGTGGAGGAAACCGAAACTGCAAAGGACAGCCGCCTCGCACGTGAATTTGTGGCGGCGCTGCCCATAGAACTGAGCCGGGAGGAACAAATTCAGCTCCTGCAAGATTTCATCACGGAGCAGTTTGTGGCAGACGGAATGTGTGCCGATGCTGCTATCCATGACCCGTATCCTCCCGGACACAATCCCCATGCCCATATCCTGCTGACGGTGCGCCCACTGGATGAAAAGGGGAAATGGCAGTACAAGACTGAGAAAGAATATCTCTGTGTCAAAGACGGCGAAGAACGGGGCTTTACCGCCGCCGAGTTCAAACAGGCACAGGCCGATGGATGGGAGAAACAGTACCAGTATAAGGTAAGCAAAAAGAAGGTGTATATGACCCCATCCGCAGCGCAGGCGCAGGGCTATGAACGGGTGTCCAAGTACCCCAAAAGCACCAAATTCGGAAGACAAAATCCCATCACGGAACGCTGGAACAGCGACGAGCAACTTGTTCTGTGGCGGGCTGCATGGGCAGATGTGGCAAACCGCCATCTGGAGCGCACCGGGCACGAAGAACGCATCGACCACCGCAGCCATGCCGAGCGTGGCCTGCTGGAGCGGCCTACGGTCCATGAGGGTGTGGTTGCCAGAGCTATGGAGAAAAAGGGTGTTATCTCTGACCGGTGCGAACTGAACCGGCAGATCAAGGCCGACAATGCCCTGCTCCGGGAACTGAGAGGACAGGTCAAAAAGCTGGCGCAGGCAGTCAAGAACACTCTCCCGGCGCTTGCCGAGACCATGGAAAATCTGCGAAAAAATTTGCTTCTGTTCTGCTATCAGCTGGGGTATCTCCGCAAGGGCAAGGAACGCCTGAACACTTCGCTGAATACGCTGCGCCCTGCCCTCACACAGTACAATCAGCTGGCAAAGGACATCCGAGATAAGACGAAGGAGCGCCGCAGCCTGCTTACCGAGAAAAAGGCGCTCTCTGCTGTCCATGTATTCCGACACCGGGAGCTGGCCGCAAAAATTGCGGCACTGACAGAGGATTTGGAAGAATTGCGTTCTGAGAAAAATCTGCTTCTGGTGTCGCTGGCATATACCGAGGAAGATGCCGCCGATAAATTTCCTAAAGACATCGCTGCCATGGAGCAGAGCCTGAAACGGCTGGAAGAACAGGAGCAGAAATATTCCACCGAGTTGGACGCTGCCCTGAATGAGTATGCCGGGCTTCGGGAGCAGGCACAGGGTTTCAACCTGGTGCAGCTGTATGAAGCAAGGCAGGCCATCCGCCCCGGCAAAGAACAAGAAGCGGAGAACCGGGCACAAGAGGTTTACGGCGAGAAGTACAACCCACTGCTGATGTTTGACAGCAAAAAGTCGGTTTCCCGTATGCTGCATGAGGATATTGAGCGGCAGGCAGTACGGAGAATGATGCGACAGGCGCATAAGGAGCAGCAGACTTTTCAAAAGAAAAAGAGTGAACAGGAACGGTAACCCACCGTTCCTGTTCACTACAAACCTTAACGGGATTTCCCCATAACATTTGATTTGTCTTGATAATTATTTACATCCCATCATTCAATAAAACCAAAGTATATCGCAGCAGCTGCGGCAAGAGCGATTCGATACCAGCCAAAAATTCTGAAATTATGTTTTTTGATGAACGACATAAGGAAACGAATAGATATTATCGATACCAAAAACGCAACCAACATTCCGGTAAGTAGTACAGCACACTCAATAGCTGTAAATTTTATTGGCTCTACTCCCGTTTTAGTGGATAGGAGTATTTAGAAAGGGTTAGGGACAGCGAGTTGGAGTTTACCAGCAACGAGGCAAATCATCGAGGCAAAGCCCTCATAGGTATTAAAGCCACGGGCTTTCCGTTTGGCTGCCTGTATCATGGAGTTAATACCCTCACAGACAGCGTTGGTAATGCGGTGGTA
>NZ_NFKK01000027.1:0-17549 GCF_002160355.1 Butyricicoccus pullicaecorum | reverse complement strand
ATGATGGTCGCCATGGAGGCGCGGTTGAGGGTGCCGTCCGGATTAACTGCAACCTTACCGGAGGTATCAGGAACCTGCTTTACGCAAACGATAGCTTTCATAATTCAGTTACTCCTCCTATTTCCTTACTTACCCAGGATGTTGCCCGAGATGACAACGCGCTGGATTTCCGAAGTACCCTCATAGATCTCGGTGATCTTAGCGTCACGCATCATGCGCTCTACCGGGTAATCCTTCGTGTAACCGTAACCACCGCACATCTGTACAGCCTTGGTGGTGATGTTCATAGCAGCCTCGGAGGTGAACAGCTTAGCCGTTGCAGCATCCAGGGTGAACTTCTCGCCAGCAGTCTTCTTCATTGCAGCCTTGTAGGTCAGCAGGCGGCCTGCCTCGATTGCTACGTGCATGTCTGCAAATGCGAACTGGGAGTTCTGGAACTTCGAGATCGGACGGCCGAACTGTACACGGCTCTTAGCGAAGTTCATAGCCTCTTCCATTGCGCCCTCTGCAATACCCAGAGCCTGAGCAGCGATGCCGATACGGCCGCCGTCCAGAGTCTGCATTGCGATGTTGAAGCCCTTGCCTTCACGGCCGAGCAGGTTCTCCTTGGGAACGATGCAGTCGGTGAAGACGATCTCGGAGGTGGGCGAACCATGCAGGCCCATCTTGGACTCGTGCTTGCCTACCGAGAAGCCCGGGAAGGAGCTCTCTACGATGAACGCGGAAATGCCCTTGGTGCCCTTGGACGGGTCGGTCATTGCAAATACAACAAATACTTCAGCAACGTAACCGTTGGTGATGAAGATCTTAGAGCCGTTGAGGACATAGTGGTCGCCCTCGAGAACTGCGGTGCAGGTGCCCTTAGATGCGTCAGAACCAGCGTCGGGCTCGGTCAGGCAGAATGCGCCTACCTTGTGACCCTCGGTCAGCATGCGCAGGTACTTCTGCTTCTGCTCTTCGGTACCATGCTGGAGGATCGGACCGCAGCACAGGCCGTTATGGGTTGCAACGATGTCGCCGGTCGAAGCGCACTGCTTGGACAGCTCCTCGATTGCAAGTGCACTGCACAGGTCGTCTGCGCCAGCGCCGCCGTACTCCTTCGGTACGATCATACCCATTACACCGAGGTCAAACAGCTTCTCGATGTTCTCGCGGGGATAAGTGCAGGTCTCATCGGTCTCTGCAGCGATGGGCTTGACTTCAGTCTCGGTGAAGTCCTTCATCATCCGGCGAACCAGATCCTGTTCACGGGTCAGATGGAAATCCATGTTCAAGTCTCCTTTTGATATTGGATTTAAATGTATTGTGCCGATGCCGGTTAGTACACCGGCTTTCTGCCAGGTAAAAATCTCCCGAAAAAACGATGATGGCACAAAAATTCCTGTTTTTTCAACGCTTGAGAAAACAGGCTCTTTGTATCCTACCTTCATATTTTGCGCATACAGTATGTATTTTGCTCATATTCATGGTAACTCTTGTTTTTTCGCATTCAATATACCACATCCATCCTTCTTCGTCAACCTGGATTTCTTCCGTTTTTACCCGCAATATCACCGAAATCCACCGGTTAATTTGCCATTTCTCTGCGGAATTTTCACAATTTGCAACTTTTGAGTAAATGTTGGTCTAAAATTTTTATTTTTGTATTTTTTATGTGTCTTTCTTTTGCCTCCCTACTTGTTGCTTTGGTGATTTTGTGTCATACTTATCGTATCATTCACGATTTGTGCTCCGTGAAATAACCATAATTTTTCCTCTTTGTTATTTCGTATTTACGAACTACGTACGAAATAATGAACATTTTTGCTGCAAAAGGAGCTGTTTTGCATGAATTATGTACACGAATCCAACCGCATCTCCCTCTCTTCTCCGCAGGGTGAATTGCTCGCCGAGATCACCTTTCCGCTCGCACATGATAATGTTGTAAATATCAATCACACCTATGTTCATCCCGATCTGCGCGGCCAGCAGGTCGCAGATACCCTCATGCGTCTGGCACTGGACGACATTCAGAAAAGCGGTCTGACCTTCACAGCAACCTGTCCCTATGCCGTGCGCTGGCTGGAGCGTCACCCCGAACACAAGCCCTAGGTTGTGTCATCCGCCATGCACCAGAGCAGAAAGCGCGCACAACTTACGATAACCTGCTGCGCCTGATCGACGACCCCGATGTCCGCGACCCGATCAAGTTCCTGCGTCAGCGCGAGGTCGTTCACTTCCAGCGCTTCGGTGACGCCCTGCGCAACGTTCAGGAAAATCTGGATGCGCGCAACTACTACGCCTACAACCCCGAGTTTGACGTACAGCGTCTGCCCGATCCGCGCAAACGTCCCAAGATCTAAACCAAACCATCTCCTCGTCCCGGTGTGCCCCTGCGGTGCACCGGGATTCTTTACAATTTGCGCTTGCACCCGCCCTGCCTTTCACGCTATACTGAAAAAGATATCAAAGCGAAAGGATCTTGTGTCTTATGAACCTTACCAAGCGCGATGTGCTCGAACTGCGCCGTCGTCTGACCAAGAACGGTTGTTCCTTCTCCCGTATGGCAGGCTGCTATGTCGGCGGGAATCGAACCATCATTACCAAGTTTGCGCAGCCCTTCCTCGATCTGGAAGACGATGCCTTCTATAAATACCTCGAAATCGCAAAAAAGGTGCTCTCGGGTACTCCCGGCGGCAATCTGCTCGAGCTGTCCATGGCCGAAAATGAAAACACTGCCGAGATTCGTCAGTTTCTGATTGCACTCAAAGAAAGCAAGCTCAAAAACGGCGGCATGCTCGACCGCTTCTACGAACTGGTCATCGAACACTACAATTATGCCGGGAATTACCTCATTCTGCTCTTCCACGACGTCTACGACGTGCCCTCGCGTGCCGAAGATCACGCCAAGCTCGACGAGTCTGAGGAAGTATACGAGTACTTACTGTGCGCCCTGTGCCCGGTCGAGTTGTCCAAGCCCGGTCTGAGCTACCACGAGGACGACAACTCTTTCGGCCCCCTCGTGCGCGACTGGGTGGTCGGTCTGCCCGAGATCGGCTTTGTCTATCCCGCGTTTTCCAATCGCTCGGCCGATCTCAGCTCGGTGATGTACTTTGTCAAGCCCGGCAAGGACTCCCAGCACGACCTCATGCGTCATGTTCTGGGCTGCGCCGTCCAGCGCACGGCCTCCGAGGAGAAAAACGCCTTTCAGAATCTGGTCACCGAAGCTTTTGGTACCGAAAAGGAACAGGCCGAGAACGCCTTCCTGCAAATCCAGAAAAATCTCAACGAATTGGTTGCCACCCGCGACGAGGACGGTCTGCCGCCCATCGAACTGACCGCAGAGGCTGTTTCCGACGTGATGGTCGATGTTGCCATGCCGCAGGAAGCCAAGGAACAGATTGTACGCGACTACCAGTCCACCTTTGCCGACGCCCTGCCCTGTGCACAGAACCTCATCGACAACAAACTGGTACAAGCTGGTTTACAGCGTGAGGCTACCCTTGCCCTGACCAGCAAGATTGAATCCCTTGAGCAGCAGCTCGCCGAGAAAAACGAGCAGACTGCCGACTCCGACCTTCCCTGGGATGAAACCTCGCCCGCAATCGTGCTTCAGGTCTCGGCGGACAAGGCCGAGCACATCGAAGCACAGGTCATTGACGGCCGCCGCTGCCTGGTCATTCCCTTAGATGAGGGCGACTCGGCACGCATCAACGGTGTCGCTGCTCCCCTCTGATCGGCACACGCTTAAAAATGCACCGTCTTTTTGTCAAGATTTGATCGTTTTTTTGCAGGTTATCGTGCCTTTCTTTACTTTTTCTGCACCTTACTTGACCTGCCTGTCAAAAAAACGTATAATAAATCCTGTACTGAAAAGGTTTTATTCTCTCATCAAAGGAGGAACTATTCCGATGGCTTTTGAACAGGAATATCAGAAAAAATTAACCTCGGCCGATGAAGCGGTCAAGGTTGTCAAGTCGGGTGATTGGGTCGACTTTGGCTGGTGCACCGGCACTCCCTACGCTCTCGATCTCGCGCTGGCAAAGCGTGTCCCCGAGCTGTCTGACGTCAAGTTCCGCGGCGGTATCCTGCTGCGTCCGCTCGCCTGCTTCTCGGCTCCCGAGGCAAACGAGCGTCTGACCTGGAACTCCTGGCACATGTCCGGCATCGAGCGTAAGATGATCGCAAACGGCAACACCTTCTACGGTGCGCTGCGCTACTCCGAGCTGCCCCGCTGGATTCGCGAGAACTGTGAGCCCATTGACGTGGCAATGTTCCAGGTTTCCCCGATGGACAAGCAGGGCTATTTCAGCTTCGGTCCCAACGCGTCCCACATGGCTGCTGTCTGTGAGCGTGCACGCGTTATCATCGTTGAGGTCAATCCCAACATGCCACGCTGCCTGGGCGGCTTTGAGGAAGGTATCCATGTCTCCAAGGTTGACATGATCGTCGAGTCCGACTCCCCCATCGGTATCCTGGGCGGCGGCGGCCCGGCAACCGAGGTCGACGAGGCAGTCGCAAAGCTCATCGTTGAGGAAATCCCCAACGGCGCTTGCCTGCAGCTCGGCATCGGCGGTATGCCCAATGCTGTCGGCTCTCTGATCGCACAGTCCGACCTCAAGCATCTCGGCGTTCACACCGAGATGTACGTTGATGCGTTCGTCGACATCACCATGGCCGGCAAGATCACCGGTTCTCAGAAGTCCATCGACCGCGGTCGTCAGACCTTCGCGTTCGGCGCAGGTACCCAGAAGCTCTATGACTTCATCAATGACAACCCGTCCTGTATGAGCGCTCCGGTCAGCTACACCAATGATGCCCGCACCATCGCGCAGATCGATAACTTCGTATCCATCAACAATGCGGTAAACCTCGACCTCTTCGGTCAGGTCAACTCCGAGTCCGCCGGCATCAAGCAGATCAGCGGTGCAGGCGGTCAGCTCGACTTCGTTCTGGGCGCTTACCTGTCCAAGGGCGGCAAGAGCTTCATCTGCTGTTCCTCTTCCTTCACCGACAAGCAGGGCAACCTGCAGTCGCGCATCCTGCCCACCCTGGACAACGGCTCCATCGTCACCGATGCTCGCCCGAACGTTCACTACGTGGTCACCGAGTACGGCAAGGTCTGCCTCAAGGGTCTGTCCTCCTGGCAGCGTGCCGAGGCCCTCATCTCCATCGCGCACCCCAAGTTCCGCGACGAGCTGATCGAGCAGGCTGACAAGATGCACCTGTGGAGAAGATCCAACAAGCGCTAAGTAACACCGTTTTTTCCGCCCCTGCCCTTCCGGCAGGGGTCTTTCCCAGTAAAGGAGGGATTTCTCTATGGCAACCGAAGCTTTCCTGCATGACGTCACGGCGCAGACCCGCGAAGCCATGGAAAGCCTGCTTTCACAGGCAAAATGCAAGCCGGGTGACCTTGTCGTCGTCGGCTGCTCCTCGAGCGAGGTGTTAGGCTCCAAGATCGGCACGGCTTCCAGTCCCGGGGTCGCACAGGCCATTCTGGACGGTCTACTCCCCGTATTGTCGCAGCACGGTCTGCGTCTGGCTGCGCAGTGCTGCGAGCACTTAAACCGCGCACTGATCGTCGAGCGCTCCACCGCGGACGCATTCGGCTACGAGGCAGTCAACGTCGTGCCCCAGCCCAAGGCAGGCGGCTCCTTCGCCACTGCTGCCTATCACACCTTCTCTGACCCGGTCGCGGTCGAGCACGTCCGTGCACGCGCCGGTCTGGACATCGGCGGCACGCTCATCGGCATGCATCTCGCGCATGTCGCGGTGCCCGTCCGTCTGTCCCGCCGTCAGATCGGTGAGGCCATCGTACTCGCTGCACGCGTACGCCCCAAGTTTGTCGGCGGCAGCCGTGCGGTTTACGACGAAGCCCTTCTCTAATCCATCTACACAAAGGACAATCTATGAAACGCAAAGCTGTATTTTTTGATTTGGACGACACCCTGTACAGCGGTTTCCCGGAGGGTGACGCCGAGGGATTTGTCCGCTGCGGACAGTATGCCGCGGCCAACTGCGGCGTATCTGCCGAGGAATTCACTGCTCGCATCCGTCAGGCACGTGAAGACCTCAAGGTTGTACTGCCCCGCGAGCCCGAAATCCACGACCGCACGCTGGTCGCACAGCAGGCGCTCGAGGCCTTCGGCATCAACCCCATTCCGCACGCGGAAGCCATGCACGATCTGTACTGGTCGGCTGTCTTTGACCACATGATCGTACGCCCCGGTGCTGCCGACTTCCTGACCGAGCTGCGCGAGCACGGCGTCAAGGTCGGTGTGTGCACCAACATGCTGGTCGGCATCCAGATGCGCAAGCTGTGCCGTCTGGGACTGGCTGACAAGGTGGACTTTTTGGTCACCAGCGAGGAGGCCGGACGCGACAAGCCCGACTCTCCCATCTTTGAGCTGGCACTCAAAAAAGCTGGCTGTACGCCCGCCGAGGCGCTCATGGTCGGCGACAACTTTACCCACGACATCATCGGCGCACACCGCGTCGGTATCGACGGTCTGTGGCTCCACGTGCACGACGAGCCGTCTGTGACCGCTGACTTCCCCTTCCTCGAGGCTGCCGACTTCTATCAGGCGGCTGACCTCATCCGTTCCGCACTCGACAACTAATTTTCAAAGGAGATATATATCACCATGCAGCATTTTATGTGTAAGCCGCAGGGCGTTTGCGCTCGTCTGGTTGAGTTCGATCTGGACGGCGACACCGTTCACAACATTTCTTTCGTAGGCGGCTGCAACGGCAACCTCAAGGCCATCGGCTCGATCTGCGAGGGCATGACCGTTGATCAGATCGAAAAGGCATTCACTGGCATCGACTGCGGCGGCAAGGGTACCTCTTGCTCCGACCAGCTCGCCAAGTGCCTGCATCAGGCTCTGCAGCAAGTAAAGGGCTAAGTCTTTACACGCATCAAAAAGCACCGTCATCAGACGGTGCTTTTCTTATGTCCCGGGCAATTACTTCCAGCGCAGACCCTTGGGGTAATGGTTCTTGAGCATGCCGCCCGAGGTCTTTCCCCATCCTAAGGAATATCCATCGGTCAGCACCAGTGTCCAGCCGTTCTCGCCTTCCCACGGGATTGCCTCGCCGCGCAGGTAGCGCTCGACCAGCGGCTGCTCTGCGGGCAGATCAATGACGCGCTGGGCATCCTCCGCGTGCAGCGCGAGCGCCAGTGCATGCGCCGGTTCAAAGCGTCCCTTGCGCACGGTGCCCAGCTGTAAGCCCTGACGCAGCACGCGCAGGCCGTTTCCGTCCGGCAGATCATCTGGGAGCGCCCAAAGCTGGTCTCCACATAGTGTCAAGTTTTTAAACTTTACATACAGGTTTTCGGCCTCAAATGTACGATATTCCCCGGGAATTTTCTTATCCGGCAGGCATTGCGCCAGTGCAGGTGCACGACCGGTTTGCCCATCGGTCTTGCGCAGGACGGCGGCAAAATGTCCTTCGCCATCCAGCCGATGCGGGAACAAACGGAAGGTCTGTGTGAGTGATGGATGGCCGTTTTCCGTCCATTCCGGTCGGCCGGGTGCGAAATGTGCGTCTCCGGGCACGGTTTCCACCTGCATTTCCGGGTAACGATCGAGCAGGCGCTGCACGCTGCCCTCGTCCTCCTCGGGTGCGAAGGTACAGGTCGAATACACCAGTCTGCCGCCCGGACGCAGCATGCTCACCGCGCAGTCCAGAATCTCGTCCTGTCTGGCCGCGCACTTTACAGGCGCATCTTCAGTCCATTCGGTCACCGCGATCTCTTCCTTGCGGAACATACCCTCACCCGAGCACGGTGCATCGACCACGATGCAGTCAAAATAACCCGGGAAACGATCGGCCAGCCGCTGCGGCGTCTCATTGGTCACCATGCAATTACGGATGCCTGCACGTTCCACGCTCTGCGACAGAATCTTGGCTCGTCCGGGGTGGATCTCGTTGGCGATCAGGATACCCTCGCCCTGCATCCGTCCAGCCAGATGCGTGGTCTTACCGCCGGGGGCTGCGCACAGATCGAGCACGCGCTCGCCCGGCTTGGGATCGGCCAGTGCACCGACTGCCATCGCAGACGGCTCCTGAATGTAGTATACGCCCGCTTCATAATAGGGATGCCGTCCCGGTCTGGTCTCGGGATCATAGTAATATCCCTCGCGTGCCCACGATACCGGGTGCAGTCCAAACCGCGCTGCAAAGGGCAGCTCGGTCTGCGGCTCTTTGAGCGGATTGATGCGCAGACCAAAGGCGCGCGGCCCCTCCATCGCACGGACAAAGTCCGGGTACTCTTCCCCCAAAAGCCTCTCCATGCGCGTCAAAAATGCGGTTGGCAGCGCCATACCGCACCTCCTTTCTCATCCGCTCGGCACTCGCCGCGGATGCACTTTTCTGATTTGTCTTTATTATAGCATGACTGCCTTCTCCCTGAAAAGCCGTCGACCCGCTTTTTGGGCGTTCGACCGTTTTCCCCGTCCTTTTCCATTTCTCTTTATGAATATCTTACAATTTCTGCCGTGTACATTTGTGCGTTCTGTCCTCGCGTTTTGCCCAAAACCCGGTTGACATTCCCTATCCCCTTTGTTAGAATATACTCAACGGCAAAGAAAATTTAAAAATCTGTTTACATTCTTACTTGGATTGTTACTGGTTATGCAGGCAAAACCAAATTTCTTCAGTATAGTAATACCTATACCCTGGGGAAGTTTGGTTTTTTTGTTTGCTCTCAACTGTGTGCATCGATCCTCTGCGCCGAAAACTCTATTTTGTGATAGAAAGGCTGTGTTTCTATGTTCGGAAAACTCAAAAGTATGTTTGGCGGCGGCGGTATCTCTATTCCCGCTCCGGTTGCCGGTGAGGCAGTCGCACTGTCTGAGGTGAGTGATCCTACCTTCGCGCAGGGCATCCTCGGTCAGGGCTGCGCGATCAAGCCTACGGTTGGCCGTGTGGTCGCTCCGGTTGATGCAACGGTTTCCATGATGTTCGAAACCGGTCATGCAGTCTCGCTCGACACCTCGGACGGCGTGGAACTGCTGATTCATGTTGGTCTTGACACCGTAATGCTCAAGGGTGCACATTACACCCCGCACTGCGCAACCGGCGACAAGGTTAAGGCTGGCGATCTGCTCATGGAGTTTGACATCGACGCCATCCGTGCAGCCGGCTACGACACCATCACGCCGGTCGTTGTCTGCAATGCAGATGACTTCAGCAATGTAAGCTTCAAGGCCGGTTCGGTCGAGGCAATGGGCGATCTGCTCACCCTCAAAAAGTAATTTATGATTGCGGGCTGTCCGCGCCTCATTCGGCAAAGTCAGCTTTATGATGTGTCCCCTACCGGATGCATCGCAATACAGTAAGCGCTGCTTCGGCAGCAAAAAAATCTAATTCATCATTGGAGGGGTAAAACTATGATGAAATTCTTGCAGCGACTCGGTAAGTCTCTGATGCTTCCCGTCGCATGTCTGCCCGTCTGCGGTATCCTGATGGGCATCGGTTACGCGCTCTGTCCCGCCACCATGCAGGGTGGTGACGTGTCGGGCGCCCTTCAGATCATCGGCTTCTTCCTGGTTAAGGCAGGCGGCGCGCTGATCGACAACATGTCCTGGCTGTTCGCTGTCGGCGTTGCCGTCGGCATGGCAAAGGACAACGATGGTACTGCCGGCCTGTCCGGTCTGGTATCCTGGCTGATGATGACCAAGCTCCTGCAGCCCGCTGTCGTTGGTACGCTGACCAGCGTTGCTGTTGAGGCAGTCGATCCGGCTTTCTCCAAGATCGAGACCCAGTTCATCGGTATCCTCGCTGGTATCATCGGTGCTGCTTGCTACAACAAGTTCAAGGACACCAAGCTGCCCGACGCACTCTCGTTCTTCTCCGGCAAGCGCTGCGTTGCAATCGTTACCGCAGTCGTTTCCATCATCATGGCTGCCATCCTGTTCTTCGTATGGCCGGTCGTTTACGGCGCTCTGGTTGCTCTGGGTTCCGGTATCGTCAGCCTGGGTGCTGTCGGCGCTGGTATCTACGCGTTCCTCAACCGTCTGCTCATTCCCTTCGGTCTGCACCACGCACTCAACTCCGTATTCTGGTTTGACGCCATCGGCATCAACGACCTCGGTCAGTTCTGGGCTGGCGCTACCGCTGCTACCGACGGCCACAGCCTCGGTATGTACATGTCCGGCTTCTTCCCCTGCATGATGTTCGGTATCCCCGGCGCTGCACTGGCTATGGTTCACACCGCGAAGTCCAACAAGAAGAAGATCGCTGCCGGCCTGCTGGGCGCTGCTGCACTGAGCGCATTCGTCTGCGGCGTTACCGAGCCGTTCGAGTTCGCATTCATGTTCCTGGCTCCCGTTCTGTACGTTGTTTACGCTCTGCTGTACGGCATCTTCGCTGCTGTTACCGTCGCTCTGGGCTTCCGCGCTGGCTTCTCCTTCTCGGCTGGCCTGACCGACCTGGTATTCTCCGCAAGCCTGCCGGCTGCTGCTAAGACCCTGCTGATCATTCCGCTCGGCCTGGCTGCTCTGGTAATCTTCTACCTCGTATTCCGCGTGATGATTTCCGCACTTAACCTCAAGACCCCCGGTCGTGAGGATGATGACGAGGCTGTTGACGAGAGCAAGGTTCAGCTGGCAAACAATGACTTTACCACCACGGCTCAGATCATTCTGGAAGGTCTGGGCGGCGCTGGCAACGTCACCTCGGTTGACAACTGCATCACCCGTCTGCGCCTCGAGGTCAAGGACCCCCTGCTCGTAGACGAGAAGAAAATCAAGTCCGCTGGTATTGCCGGCGTCATCCGTCCGAGCAAGACCGCTGTTCAGGTCGTTGTCGGCACCAAGGTTCAGTTTGTTGCTGACGAGTTCAAGAAACTCATGTAAACTCATACATTCGGGGTGGACGGTTTGCGTCCGCCCCGATTATCTATTTCTGACGTCCTTTATTTCACCATACATATCAAAAAGAAGGAGTGCATTTTCCATGAGAATTATCGCTGCAAAGGATTACAATGACATGAGCCGCAAGGCCGCAAACATCATTTCGGCACAGGTTATCCTCAAGCCCGACTGTGTTCTCGGTCTGGCAACCGGCTCCTCCCCGATCGGCACCTACAAGCAGCTCATCGAGTGGTACAAGAAGGGTGATCTGGACTTCTCTCAGGTCAAGACCGCAAACCTTGACGAGTACCGTGGCCTGCCCAAGTCCAACGACCAGAGCTACGATTACTTCATGAAGGACAATTTCTTCAACCACATCAACATCAACTTCGACAACCTGCACATTCCGGACGGCGAAGAGCCCGATGCAGAAAAGGCTTGCGCAGATTACGACCGCATCGTTGCTGAGCTGGGCGGCGTTGATCTCCAGCTGCTGGGCATGGGTCATAACGGCCACATTGGCTTCAACGAGCCTTCCGATGTCTTCGCAAAGGGCACCAACTGTGTCGACCTGCAGGAGAGCACCATCGAGGCAAACAAGCGCTTCTTCGCTTCCATCGATGAGGTTCCGCGTCAGGCTTACACCATGGGTATCGGCACTATCATGTCGGCTAAGAAGATCCTGGTTGTTGTCAGCGGCAAGGACAAGGCTCCCATCGTCAAGAAGGCATTCTTTGGCCCGATCACGCCCCGTGTTCCGGCTTCCATCCTGCAGCTGCATCCCGATGTTACCGTCATCGCAGACGCAGATGCACTGTCCGAGTGTGAGCTGTAATTTAAACCATCAAAAAGGCGCATCCTTCGGGATGCGCTTTTTCTATGCTCATATTCTTTAAGCTTATGCAAAAAGACCGGAACCCAATCAGGTTCCGGTCTTTGCTGTTTGTCTTAGGACTCGAGCAGCTCGTTCAGAATCTTGTCGTGATTGACACGGGAATCGATCGAACGAATTGCGTTGCGCAGCGGCAGGACAGATGCCGGGGATACCGACAGCTCGTCGATGCCGATTGCCAGGAAGGTCTCGGTCAGGCTGGTGTCTGCACCCAGCTCGCCGCAAATACCGATCCAGATACCAGCAGCGTGTGCGTTGTCTGCTGCCATCTTGAGCATACGCAGAACTGCCGGATGGTGAGAATCGTAGAACTTGTCCAGGTTGTTGCCCTGACGGTCAACTGCCAGCGTGTACTGGGTCAGGTCGTTGGTACCAACAGAGAAGAAGTCAACTTCCTTCGCCAGACGGTCACTCATCATAACTGCCGACGGGGTCTCGATCATGATACCCAGCTCGACATAGTCTGCCATCGGCACGCCCTCTGCTGCCAGCTCCTCGCGGACATTCTTACAGATGCGCTTGATCTCCTGAACTTCCCATACAGAGGTGATCATCGGGAACATGATTGCTACCTTACCGTATGCAGATGCGCGATACAGTGCACGCAGCTGGGTCTTGAAGACATCCGGACGGGTCAGGCAGATACGGATTGCACGCAGACCCATTGCCGGGTTCTCCTCGTGGTCGAGGTTGAAGTAATCAGCCTGCTTGTCTGCGCCGATGTCCAGCGTACGGATGATAACACGCTTGCCGCCCATGCGCTCTGCAACCGTCTTATATGCCTGGAACTGCTCTTCCTCGGTCGGATAGTCATTGCCCTGCAGGTACAGGAACTCCGAACGGAACAGGCCGATGCCGCCGCCGTCATTTGCCAGAACTGCATCCATATCACCAGGGTTACCGATGTTGCAGTAAACCATGATGTTCTTGCCGTCTACGGTCTCGTTGGGCTTGCCCTTGAGCTGGTCGAGCAGCTCCTTGAGTGCGCGCTCCTTGGACTGCTTCTTGGTCAGACGGTCACGGGTAACCTCGTCTGCGTCTACGACAACTTCACCGGTCTGGCCGTCAACAAAGACTTCCTTGCCCTCGTAAGCTTCCTTGAGCTGGTCGCCTACGCCGATGATTGCCGGGATGCCCATGGTGCGTGCCAGAATTGCGGTGTGGGAGTTGCCCGAACCGCCTGCGGTGACAAAGCCCAGAATCTTGGACTTATCGAGCTGTACGGTCTCGGACGGTGCCAGATCGTCAGATGCCAGGATAACCGGTACGTCGGAGTCGATACCGCCCTGAACTGCACCCATCAGGATGCCAACAACGCGGTTGGAAATGTCCTTCACGTCGGCTGCACGTGCCTGCATGTAGCTGTCGTCCATTGCTGCGAACATCTCAGCGAACTGCACGCCGGTGTCGCTGACTGCTGCCTCTGCATTCAGGTGATCGCTCTCGATCAGGCCCTGAATAGCTTCTACGTAATCGAGGTCATCGAGCATCATCTGGTGGGTTTCGAACAGGATTGCTGCCTCTTCGCCCGCCTCGTTGAGTGCCTTTTCGTACAGTTCACCGAGCTGGCCGATCGCGGTTGCCTTCGCAGCCTCGAAGCGTGCCCATTCAACTGCCGGATCAGCGTCGGTCACACGCGGTACCGCGCCGGTGCTGCGGCGGTAGAAATACAGCGGGCCGACAGCCACGCCGCTGGATACGCCCTTGCCATTGATCGTAATCATCATTACTGTTCTCCTTCTACTCCATGATATCATTTTTCCCGCGCGGGTTGAATCCGCGCAATGTGGGCGGTTAAATAGAGCTTTTCGTCCGACGTCATGGCAAAATGGTACTGTTTTTCTACCATTTCACCGATGCGCTCGGTGCAGGCATAAGCCGCCGGATATTTCAGGCGGATGACCTCGAGCATTTCCTGTTCGTCATCGTCATAATGCGTGCCGGACAGAACGCGCTGGGCGAAAAACTTGAGATGGGTGATAAAGCGATAGTAACTGAGCGAGCTTTCATCAAAGTCAATCTGGAAGGTGTCGTGGACGATGGCGCAGACCTCCTGCATGATGCAGGTGACCCGATAGGCACCGCCTACGCTCTGGGTATCATCTTCCATCTCCGCATTGACAAAATGCAGCGCAATAAATGCCGCCTCATCATCGTCGAAGTGGATACCGGTCTCTTCCTCGATGACCGCAACCGCTTTGCAGCCGATCTCGAATTCATCGGGATAAAACCGACGGATGTCCCACTTGAGGGGATTGGAAAGCACGATACCCTCCTGTTCTCGAGTGATCGAACCCGAGATATGGTCAGGCAGGGTTACATAGATGCTGTCGCTGAGCTTCTTGCCCAGATGGAGCTTTGCATGTCCAATAATCCGTTCGGCCATGAGCATGTGCTGCAAAGGAATGCTGCTCGCAATTTCCAGAAACTTGGCCGAGGCACCCGGTTCGGACAAAGTGAAGGTTTTTTCGACCTTAGACGGGTCGATTAGGTCACCGATACGGGACTTAAATGCCAGTCCCCGTCCCATAACCACAACTTCCTTGCCCTGTGCATTCCGCGAAACTGCCACATTATTGTTTAAGATCTTGGTGATATTCATGCAACATACGCCGACTGCACGCCGGACGTTCCCCCTTTTCTGCTCACATAGGCCAGCTTTACTATACTATTATACCGTTTTTATGCGCTATTGTAAACAAGTTCTCGGATTTTTTTGCATATTGCTTTGTACATAGTGCACGACCTACTTCCAAACCTTTCCTCCGGCGATATTTGTCTGTTTTCATCGTTTTTCGCGACTTTTTTACCCATTTTCGTGCAACTTTCTTTCACATCTGCCTTGACGCAGGCACTGCGCCGTGGTATCATAAAATCAGACTAAAGTTAACCAGAACTAACATTAAAAGGAGTCCTCTTTATGCATGTCATCAGACACATTTCTCCCGCGATCACCTGGGTCGGCGGCAGTGATCGCCGCCTCTCCCGTTTCGAAAACCTTTTCCCCATTCCACGTGGTGTTTCCTACAATAGTTACCTGATTTCCGATCAGAAAACCGCCCTGCTTGACACCGCTGATTCTTCCATCCTCCAGCGCTTTCTGGAGAATGTCAGTGCTGCGCTCGATGGTCGCCCGCTTGACTACCTCATTCTCAACCACATGGAACCCGACCACTGCGCGGGTATCGTCGCCCTGCTCGAGCGTTTCCCCGACCTTCAGCTGGTCGGCAATGCCAAGACGCTCACTCTGTTTTCGCAGTTCTATGACCTCCCGCTGGACGGCCGCACCATCACCGTTCAGGACGGTCAGACCCTCTCGCTCGGCTCGCATACCCTGCAATTTTTCTTTACACCAATGGTGCACTGGCCCGAGGTTATGATGACCTACGAGCAGTCCGAAAAGGTTCTCTTTTCCGCTGATGCATTTGGCTCTTTCGGTGCACTGGGTGGCACGCTCTTCGCCGACGAAATCGATTTCGCCCGCGATTGGCTGCCTGACTATCGTCGTTACTATGCCAATATTGTCGGTAAATATGGTGTTCAGGTGCAGAATGCACTCAAAAAGCTTGCTGCTGTCGATATCCAGACCATCTGCCCGCTGCACGGTCTGGTTTGGCGCAAAGATTTAAGTGTACTGCTCGAAAAATATGACCTTTGGAGTCGCTATCAGCCCGAAGAAAAGGCTGTCGCCATCTTCTACGGCTCCATGTATGGCGACACCGAAAACGCTGCTGATCTGCTCGCCTGCGCACTCGCTGATGCCGGTGTACACAACCTCGCAGTCTACGACCTGTCCGAAATTCATGTCTCCGAAGCCATCTCCGAGATTTTCCGGTGCAGTCACATCGTTCTCGCCGCGCCTACCTACAACAACGGCATTTATCCCCCTATGCTGACGCTGTTGCACGATATGAAGGCACTCAATGTGCAGAATCGCACTGTCGCTTTGATCGAAAATGGTTCCTGGGCTCCGACCTGCGCGAAAAATATGCATGCACTCGTCGATGAACTCAAAAATATGTCCGTTCTCGAGCAGACTGTCACCATCCGTTCGGCAGTGAAGGATGCAACTCGCACCGATCTGCTCGCACTTGCTCAGGCGATCGCACAGTCGGTACAAGGCTGATTTGCTCGACCGAATCCCCTTGACAAACATTCCGCGGAAGATTAAAATGTATCTATCCGCGGATGTAGTTTAGTGGTAGAACTTCAGCTTCCCAAGCTGACCATGCGGGTTCGATTCCCGTCATCCGCTCCAAATTTATACCGGCTACTATGTGCACAAAATTGCATATAATAGCCGGTATTTTTGCTTTTATGGTGTGATTTTATTATTTTTATATGTTCTTTGATCTGCGCAGCAGAGAATCCCAGAAGCACAGATTTATAGGGCTTGCAGTGGGTTGATGGCGTCACCTGGGGCGTCAGTAATTATATAATATGATGAGAGAAGGTTAGTTAATGGAAGTTTATGAATATGAACAGATACCTCAAATTTTAAAGCGTTTTTCATTTGAAGAAAAAGTAAAAATATGTCAATACCATTCCAGGCAGCTAATGGAAATTCAAGGTTTAAACACGCTGTCTAGGTATAGGCATTCACCTTTGCCATGGGAGCTAGAAACTTTTTTCCTTTTCTCTGTTGCTTTTAAAGAATGGAAAAATGATCGTTTCAGTGATAAACAGAAGATTTCCCCCCGTATAATTAGCACCATACGAAACTATGATCACCCTCTTCTAAAAGAAATAATTCAAAAAGGAAATCCTTTAACAACCTTTGCAGATAACTTGATAATGGCATTATCCGCTATCCAATTCGACGGCCAAGAGTTTTATCCGTATAAGTTATACCGATACAATTACTACTTTTCATTCCGCAATGATAAAATCGATATGCCTCAACTTTTCCAAAGCAAATTTGGTTGTACATATTCAGATTTTTTGCTTTTCGGGCAATTTCTCTGGCTATTATTCAGCTCACACAATATTGATTTTTCCAAAAAATTGATGGATTTCATATTTGAACGATTCAACCCCATAATTCTTCAATTATCATTAACCAGAGAAGAATATATAGAAGAGTTAAATTCTATAACGACAAATATCTCAGATTATCTGTACTGCTTAAGACCATCGTATTCATATCCTTTCATTATTGAATCTGGAAATTTATATCTTCCTTTACCTCATCTTTTAATCCGATCCATTACTTCATCTTTATTGTATCGTTTAACTGATTCAAATAATAAGTTATCCGAACTCATTGGCAAAGAGGTGCTTGAGCCATATTTATACCATATAATCCATGCTAGTAATATATTTGATGAGGTATTTCCCGAACAAATTTATCATATCGGGAAGAAAGAACAATCCGGGAAGAAAGAGCAACGTACTCTAGATGTTATGGCTCGAAAAGGGGATCATTTCATCTTTTTTGATAGTAAAATGTACACTCCTAAAAGAGATCTCCGAATTTTTCAAGACAATACATTTAATGATGAGGTCTCTCGTTTAGCAAAAGCATGTAAGCAAATATACAAACATATCCATGACCGTTTTCCCACATCATACAACCCATTCTCAGATCATGTCAAAATAGATCAAAATAATGTCTATGGACTTGTCGTCGTTAGAGATAATCCCCATATACCTCTTCGCCACATCTATCATAAAACGGCAGAATCTTTAAAAATTAACGATGATTCCCCAGTATTCGGGTCGGGCGAAACTAACCTTCAAGTGTCGAGCGTTCGCAACCAAATTTAGTCGGAAAAGATAAAGCCACTACCGACGCTCTTCTAAATCCTGTACACTGGAAA
>NZ_NFKK01000026.1:0-18040 GCF_002160355.1 Butyricicoccus pullicaecorum | reverse complement strand
CTGGGTTGTTGGCACTCTTTTTGTTTATTCTACTAGCTCTGGGGTTCGCCGACAAAAATTGGTTAAATACTCCCGACAAAATATGGTCGCGATCTCCCGGCTCCAACAAAGCCTTTTTTTAACCAGTAAACACCGGGAGGATTATTGTATACAACAAACAGCATGGTAAAACCTCCAACATACCGCCATGCCGTCTGTTAATATGGCGGCAGATTTGATCTCAAATCAAACCTACCGCCGCAAAGTGGAAGCAAGATAAAGCCAATATGGAGTGTATATGAAATGGCCGGTTCTCGTTGAGAGAACCGGCCAAAGTGAGAAACTTATTATTCAACGGAACCATTGTTGAGTAAATTGTCCGCTTCTTCCTGTGATATATTTCCCGATGAGACTTGCTGCTCCAAGTATTCCTGCACAGCTTTTGTAGCAGCGTCGGCGGTATCAAAGTGGCCCAAATCAACTGTCGAACCGTCAGGTAAAGTAATGACTGTCGATCCGAGGGCAGACGCTGGTTCAGCGTTCCATGTTTCAGGGTCAAATGCGCCAGAAATGACACCACCGTTGGACAATTCCATAGATTTAGTAAAGTGATACCCCTCTTTCATAAGTGCAAGCTGATCCTTCCAGCTTTCATACAGACTATCTACATCTTCCTGTGTCCATTCGCGACACACATAGCTGCCGTTGTCATCTTTGTAATAGAAGGATTTATCCTTATTGTCCGCCAACTTTTGAATTTGGTCTCGCTGTTGCTCCATCCAATCTTCAAATTCATCAATCTCCCAATACTCCAGTTGGGTATCGGATGGGCCTCCTGGCAAGCAGTTTTCATCTGCTATCACGTCAGATGAAACTTGGGTACTGGTGTTCATAGGAGCAGCTTGATCCTCTCCCGAGTTACTCGGTATCTCTTGTGTGGAAGTGGCGTTTGCAGTACACGCGGCCAAGGTCAAGCAGCTAAACAAGGCAAGTGAGATGGCTATAAACGTTTTTTTCATAATATGACCTCCATAGTGATTATTACACATACCCTACTGTGCAACGATAATCTACCATCCGTGCATGGAGCGTATATGAAACCAATATGGAGTATCTTTTTATTTCTGCATAGCAAGGGGGATCTCGGAATCATCAAAAAGTGATGGTAAAGCGCATTCCCAATGGTTTTTGCATGGGTTCTAATGAGTAAGTAAGTTTCAGAGAATCTAAAATGGAGGCCACTATGTATAGCCCAAGGCCATTACCGCCATCATTCTGGTTACGGGCATAATCGGGGCGATAAAATGGTTCAAATATATGTTTTAGATGCTCTGCCGAAATTGGCTCACATTCATTTTCGACTATCAGCTTACGACCATCAGTATAAACAAAAATAGAATGTCCAGGCAAAGTGTAAGCAACAGCATTGGAGAGAATATTGGAAAATGCTCTTGCAAATGTTTTTGGGGGCAAGGTAATTGTAAAGGTTTCAGGGAAATCCTCTTGAAAGGAAATTCCATTTGCCTGAGCAATCAAGCGATATTGTTTGCACAACTCTGATAAATAGCAGTCTACGGCTAATGCTTGTGGTTCCTCCGCCGCCGTTGTGCCAAGTTTTGATGCGTCCAATACCTCTGAAATCATTTTACTGAGTCGTTCCGTTCGTTCTTTGCACAGTGGCAGATATTCTTCATAATCGCTGTATTTACCAACTTTTAAGATCATATTTTCCAACATGGCATTCAATGCTGTAACCGGAGTTTTTAGCTCATGGGATGCCGAACGTAGGAAGTCGATTTTTTGCTTTTCAGCTTCACTAACCTTATCTTTTTCCTCTTGCAGATGTTCAATCGTGCTCAATAAATTTTGATATAGTTGGTTGATTTGATTTGCTAATATTCCAATCTCGTCATTGGTTGCAGTCTTACACGCTGCTTTGCGATCCAAAACAGCCATGTGATTAGTTGCATCTAAAATACCCTTGATGGGATTTGTTATTGCTTTTGAGAAAAAGTAGGCACATAAAAGTGAAACCACAATACAAATTGCTACGGTATAGGGTAATGAGCGCAATATTGTGTGGGCTATTTCTGTATTTCTTGGAATGGCAGCAGTCTTAATTGCTGATGACATCCCATCGATATAAGTTCCCTCTGATAAGACTGAATTTTCTCCCATCATCGGGGCGAAAAGATAAATCGTTCCGCTGGCAAGCATTGTTATGAGCAATAATAGCGCCAAGGTATAAATAAATATTTTGGGAAAGAGCTTTAACTTTTTCATGTTTCTACCTCAAATTTATACCCGATCCCTTTCACCGTAACAATACAATCAAGGCGAAGTTTTTTGCGTAAGTTCTTAATGTATGTATCAATGGTACGATCAATAATAGGGTAATCGTCCCCCCATAGACTATCCAGCATTTGAGATCGGGTAAGCACTAAACCTTTGTGTTCAACCAGGAGCTTTAGCAAGTCAATTTCTTTTGGGGTAATGTCAATTTTCCCCTCGGGGCCTTTAGCTGTGTATCCAGAAAAATCAACTGTTACATCCCCAAAAGTCATAATATCAGGTGAAACCGTTTGCCCGCTCCGCCGTAGGAGGGCAGTAACTCGCCGCCCAAGAAGAACCATTGAAAAAGGTTTTGTAATGTAGTCATCAGCCTGTTCATCGAAACTTGTAACTTGAGTATATTCATCACCGATTGCGGTGAGCATGAGGATTGGCACAGAGCTTTTTTGTCTAATCGTATGCAACACAGCAAGTCCCGTCTTTTTAGGGAGCATAATATCCAGAATAAGCAGATCGATTTTACTGCGCTCAAAAAGTTGTAATGCTTCATCACCGTCATAGGCCGAAAGCATTCGGTGTCCAAACGATTTTAGATATTCAGAAACCGCGTCATTTGTTTGTCGGTCATCTTCCACAATCATTATTGTTGCCATGAAAACACCTCCTTATATAGTCTACCATTAACTTATGGAGTGTATATGAAATTAAATATCTTTTCCCTTTGCAAAGTGACTCTACATTAAGAGCGCAGAAAAGTTCTTAATGTATTATAGCGCATAGGAATTATTTGAGTCAATCAAAGGAATTGTATAGACATATCCAAGAAGGAAGGTGAATTGTAAAATATAATTAGGTGAATTTATATAGCAAAATATGACTTTAAGGCGTTTGGGGCAGCCATCAAAGAGGCCCGGAAAGGGCGAAAAGAAAGCCGCAAGAAAGTAAGTGACGAGATGTATATCTCTCCCCGCTATCTTGCCAATATCGAGAATAAAGGGCAGCATCCAAGCCTCCAAATCTTCTATGAGCTTGTTGCCCGTTACAACATTTCGGTGGATCAGTTTTTCTTCCCGGACAATGAGGCCGAAAAATCCACACAGCGCCGCCAGCTTGACACGCTTTTAGACAATATGAGCGATGCCGGGCTCCGAATCGTGGCAGCTACCGCAAAAGAAGTGGTGGAAGTTGAAAGCGAAAAAGATTGATTTTCTGATGAATGGTTGAACGCCGTAACCTATGATGGTTACGGCGTTTTTCTTTGCAGAAATTCCCTTGCAGATTGCCATTTGGGGTGTCGTGAATTGTAGTATTAGTAGAGGGGAAAAGGGTTGGGGAGAAACGATAGCAAGCACAGCAAGCGAGTACCCGCTTGCGATTTTTGGCTTTAGGGAACCCTCCCCCTAAACCCGAAAAATGCTTGTTGGGAACATCCCAAACCCTGATACGAAAAGAGGCGAGATACCACGATGGCAAACCGAAAACGAAATATCCAGGTGAAGTTCTATGTGACCGCCGAGGAAAAGGAACTGATGGAACAAAAGATGGCCCAGCTCCAGACAAAGCGCATCGGCGCCTATCTGCGGAAGATGGCGATTGACGGATATATCATCTATGTGGACACCAGGGACATTAAGGAGATGAACAAGCTCCTGTCCGCCATTGGCCGGAACATTAACCAAATCGCCAAGCGGGTCAACGCCGGTGGCCCCACCTATCAGGCCGACATGGAGGAAATCCGGGAAAGGCTGGATCAGATATGGCAGTTACAAAGACGCATCCTATTAAGTCAACGCTGAAAGCGGCCATTGATTATATCTGCAATCCCGACAAGACGGACGGAAAGCTGCTGGTGTCCGCTTTTGGCTGCGCCGCCGAGACCGCCGACATTGAATTTGAATGGACACGCCGCCATGCCATTGACAAGGGCACGCACCTGGGCCGCCACCTGATCCAAGCCTTTGAGCCTGGGGAGGTGTCGCCAGAGGAAGCCCACCGGATCGGCATGGAACTGGCACGGGAGGTTCTGGGCGGCAAATATGAATTTGTCCTCACCACTCACATTGACAAGGATCACGTCCATAATCACCTGATTTTCAATGCGGTCAGCTTCACCGATCACAAGCATTACCATTCCAACAAGCGCAGCTATCACGAGATACGCCGGGCCAGCGACCGGCTGTGCAAAGAACACGGCTTGTCCGTCATCGTCCCTGGCCGGGATAAGGGCAAGAGCTACATTGAGCATCAGGCCGCACAGAACGGCACCAGCTACAAGGCAAAGCTGAAAGCCGCCATCGACCGGCTGATCCCCGTGTCCTCCAGCCTGGAAGATTTGCTTGCCCGGTTGCAGCGGGAAGGGTACGAAATCAAGCGGGGAAAGTATATCTCCGCCAGGGCGCCGGACCAGGAGAGGTTCACCCGGCTCAAAACCCTAGGCGCCGATTACACGGAAGAAGCCGTTGTTTCCCGCATTGCCGGAGGTCCCAGGCCCTCCAGACAGCCCCGGCATCGCAGCGGGAAAGTCAGCCTGCTCATTGATATTCAGAACAATATCAAGACCCAGCAGAGCGCCGGATACCAGCGGTGGGCGACCATTGAGAATCTGAAACGGGCGGCCGCCACCATGAACTTTCTCACCGAACACGGCATCGGCAGTTATGAGGAATTGGTGGAACGGTGCGACGCCGTTGCCGCTGCCTCTATCCGCACCAGGGAAAGCCTGCGGGATACGGAACAGCGAATCGCCGACCTTGCTCTCTTGGGAAAGCAGATCGACACCTACCGCAAACTGAAACCTGTCTATGACCGCTACAAAGTGTCAAAGGACAAGGAAAAATTCCTGCGCGGCTTTGAGAGCGAGATCGTCTTGTTCGAGGCGGCAGCCAGGGAAATCAAGAAGGCCGGACTCACCAGACTTCCTTCCTCCGATAAGCTGAAAGCGGAACTGGACGGACTTTCCACCCGCAAGGCCGCCCTGCAAACGGAACTTCGGAAGATACAGCGGGAGGAAAAGGAATATGACACCCTCCGCCAGAATGTGGACGCCCTGCTGGAAAGGCCGAAGGAACAGGAACAGCAGCGGCAGCGGAGCAACGACTTGGAGTAACGGGGATTGGGCGCTTTTGACAGTCTTTGCAAAACCCCTGGGCGCATGGTGATCCGGCTGATATAATGGAATCAGGAATGGAGGTGCTGACTGTGACGAAATCCGAAGTAATCAAAGAGTTTTTTAAAAAGAGCGTGCTGCCCGTGGCGGTGGCGGCTTTGCTGTACTGCATTTTCAAATCCGCCTGCACAAAAGATGGAGTCACCGACTATGTATGGTTGTTCATCCTTTGCGGCCTGCCTTTTGGCATCCCACGGATGTTTGCCTGGATCGTGCCCGGCGGCTCTTTGGGAACCGCCCTTCCGTTGTTTCTGCTGAACTTTATTATTGGCGGAGTGATTGGCGGTTTCGTCCTGATCTGGCGACTGCTGGTGGCTGCCTGGTATATTCCCTTGACCATCTATCGACTGTTCATAACAAGAGGAACTTCCTATATTCCAGAATAGCACTATGGAAATGTGGAAAACGGCCGCTTCACCGATGGAAAACAAATATTCACGGCCCGATGGAAAAGCTGTAAGCTTTCCCACAGCCCGCAAACATTGTTTCCCACAGCTCCGCCCCTTTGACCGTTTACACACATTCCCACAGCGCCTACTACTGCTACTGAAAATGAGCGCCATCACCGAAATGATGATGGCGCTCATTCTTTATCTCCGTATCCTTCTTCAGCAAGATTAAGTATATTCTTTTTTTCTTTCTGCGCATAGCGCATGGTCCAAGTGGCATTCAAGAATCTGTGAAAATCCAGTAATATCAACGGCTTGTAAGCAAGGCTTTTATCCAAATACTACTTCAGCGGTGAGTAAATGAGGCCACAACGAGATAAACCGTGTCAAAGGCCAGCAGCATCCACAGGGCGGGATTGCTCCACACGCCGCTACTCCCGCCGGCCTGACTTCTCTCGCGCTTCCGTCCCCGTCTTTTCAGCAGCAGGCGGATCCCTCCTGTCACTGCGATCACCACCGAGACAAACACCAGAGCCAAGGTAGCCAGGGCACCAGGAGTGCCCGCCTGGCGCAGTAGCGGCAGCGCCACAGCAATGCTGTTTCCGGCGATGTGCAGTCCGATGGACGTCCCCAATCCGTAGTGCAGGGCCGCATAGCCGAAAATCAATCCGCACCAGAAGGCGGACAACCCCTGATAGAGATCGTGGTGCATCAGCCCGAAGCACAGGGCCGACAGTAAAATGGCCTGCCGCGCCCCCCCTGGCAGCAAGCGGCGCAGCACCACTCCTCGGTAGATCAGTTCCTCAAGGACAGGACCGACTATACAAATATATATTGCCAGCAGCGGTGTGGCGATTTCTTCTCCCACTGCCGTCGCTTGGGCGGTGAAGCCAACTAGGTTCCACACCCGCTCTAGAACCGGAGTAAGTACCATGACGGCAAGATTTCCACTCAGCGCCACACTTATGAGAAAAACCAGCGTGCCCAAAGAGGCCTTCTGGGAAGAGAAGTGAGGGGCTTCGCCGCTCACTAGTGAGGACCAGAGCAGGGGGATCGCCGATGCCACCGCGCAGCTAAGGAGCAGCACGATACCCTCCGGCAAGCCGGGAACAGAAGACAAAAGTTTTTGCAGTAACCCAAACAGCACGCTGTATGCGAATAAGCTGCACCACAGCCATGTCAAGCTGTGTAGCGGGGGAATCTTTTTGTTCATAACAACCTCCCATGCGGCCTTGGCCGCAAAATTTGTCCTAATTATAGCATATTCCCGTCGATTTGCAAGCAGCTTTAACAAATTTTAAGCTTTTTTTAAAATAGGCTTCAAAGTTTTCCATATTGTTGCGCAGCTCCGCCGTGGGATATGGCAGTATCCAAATCAAGGAACTGTTGTCATCCCGAACAAGCCGCTGCTGGCGTTTGACAGTGGAGGAAACGATCTGGTCAAAATCTCCGTCCCGTCCGACCAGGAACTCCACATACTCCTTTTCCAAAAGCAGCGCATGAACCAGCGCCTCCACACGATCCTCCGCCTCACGAAACTCCGGGATGATCCGGTGTCCAAAAAAACTAACGCTAAATATGTTCACGGTTTTATCTTCGCCATTTTCAAGCCAGCCTCTCCAACAAAGTAAATAATCTACTTCTCATTATATGCATATATTGACTTAAAGTAAATAATCCTCTAATTTGTTTCAATTATAATTTACCTGCTTTGTTGGTAGCATAATATCAGGAGGTGATATTATGCAGACGGAGTTTCCAGAACGCTATATCACTCTGGGCTTGAAGATCGCATATTACAGGAAAAAGGCGGGGCTGACACAGGAGGTCCTTGCGGAGAGGATCGGGAAAAGTGTCAACTTCGTTGGTCAGGTAGAAGGGACGGGTACGATCCGTGGCGTATCTCTTGAAACACTGTTCAAGATCGCCCAAGTGCTGAAAATCTCGCCCTCCAAGCTGTTAGAGGATGACTGATCGACTGCGACGCAGCCAGAACAAAAAAAGAATGGGAGCGCCAACATCGGATAACTGCATCCGATGTTGACGCTCCCATTTTGCTTGATAAAAGGTGAAAATCTGGCGTTTTTCCTATGCAGAAGCGCCCTGCCGCTCCACATAGGAAATCATACTGCCCCTACACGGAAAAACCGCCACAGCCGGTTTCTTCGCCCATTTTGAACCCTAATTCCCGCACTTTTTGGAACGGAGGGAAAGATAGTTCGGACAGGATACCACCACCGCCCGGAAACTCTGCTTGCAGGGATGGACGCAGCCCTTGCAGAGCTTGTTATACTTGCGTCTGCCGTTCTCGCCCAGGAAGAACGCCCATTCCAGACGCCATTTTTTGCTTCGGCTCATAAGTCGCCCAGCTCCGGGGGCTTCTTCTGATGAGCCTTGTCCGGGGGCTTGCGCTCGCCGCACTCCCGCTTTGCGTCCTCCAGCCGTTCCCGGATAGAGGGCTTTTTCTCCAGCGTGGTTCTGCGCGCCTCATCCTGGGCTTTCTCCAATTCCTCCCCACGGCGGCCGTTGTTGATGATCCCGTCGATCATCCCATAGTCGTCTTCCAGAGTCATTTCCGCCGTGCGCAGCGGGTTTTCCGGCTCCACCAGCAAGGCGACGATCGGCCGTTCAGGTTGATGAACTGCTCCGGCTGCTTGAAGTGCTCCATGTACTTTTGTGCCAGTTCCGGGGGCAGAGAGGTGAAGGACTCCTCGCCGAGGCCCACCACCAGGAAGGTGCCTGCCACAATGTCGTAAATCTCCCCATGCTCGTCCCAGAGGGAACGGTTCAGGTCCAGACCGATGAGCTTGCCCTCGTCGTTCAGCACCAGCCCCACCGGATCGTCAAAGGGATAGGAGGCGGCAATGTCGCCGCCCACCTCCGCTTGCAGCGCATGGAGACCGGGGTCGATCTCCTTCACATAGGGCTCCTTCATGGGTTCCACCACCAGGACGGTCAATTTCTCTGGCACGGTATGTTCGGGGGCGGCTCCGCTGGGGATGGCAAAGGCGCGGCTGCCGTTGGCCATGATGAGATACTTTCCGTCCTCGGACTCGTGGTGGAAACCGTATCCGGCTGCCTCCATCTGTTCCCGGCTCATATCCGTCACATGGAAGGTGCCCCTGGGGGTCCGCACCGTCTCGCCGGTCTCTCGGTCATCCGGGGTAGGCGCCGCTTGCTGCCCGTACAACTCCGCCTCATACTCCCGGTTTGCCTGCTCCGCAAAGGGCAGCATCTCGTCCACATGGGATTGATCCGGGCTTTCGATGGCCTCCCGGATCGCCTGGGGGTCCACATCCAGAAATTCCTCATAGCCGGTGGCGTCCTTGAACTTCTCAATCTCCGAAGGCAGATAGTCCTCCTGTGTTTGCCCCAGGGCGGCCAGCTTCTCGTCCAGGGCGGAGATGCGCCCGGCCATCAGGTTTTCGTAGATTTCTTCCTTTGCCGCGTGTTCCTCCGGGTGCTCGGCGGCATATTGCGGATCGTTCTGCCGGAAAAACTCGTCCATATCGTAGGCAAGGTCCATGGCCCATTCCGAAACTTCTTCTTCGGGGACATCGTCCTGGAAGGTCATCACCCGGTATTCCTCCGGGATGCTGCCACGCTCGCCATCGTAATACTCATGGAAGCTGTCCCCGGTGTCCCGCACATAGCCAAGGTCGGTGAACTGGCCGCTTTCCTCCAGGGCGATGTCCCGCCCGTAGGCCTCATAGTCGATGTAGCCCAGCAGATGCTCCGGTACCTGCATGGCGTTCAGTTCCTCGATGTAATACCGGCCCAGATCATCGTGGTCGTGGATGTCGGGGTAAATATCGTAACAGTCCAGGTTCTCCGTCAGGTTGATAAGCTCCTGGATGCTGCCCGTGTGGTCGCCGATCTCCATGGCCGCCTGGAACCGCTCATATTCATCCTGGCTCATGTCATCCAGCTTGGAGGCCAGGTAGTTCAGCTCGTCCAGGTTGGCGTACTCGCCCAGCAGGTCATAGAGGCCGTCCACATAGCAGTCGTAGTCCGTGATGAACCATTCCTCATAGGGCTGGCCGAAGTCGTCCTTCGCGCCGATCCCGATACGCTCAAAGACCTTTTTCAGTTCCTCTGCCGTGGTGGGAAACTTCACCCACTCGCCCACAAGGGCACCCTCGTTATATTTGCCCAGGTTGGTGATGAAGGCGGCAAAGGGATAATCCTTGTCATATTCATAATGGGGCATATACGCACCTCCTTACAGCTCCGGCTCAGACTTCCCCTTGCGGGGCACCTGGGCCTTATTCTTGTTTCTGCACTCCTGCCTGCTCTGTTCCAGCCGCTCCCTGATGGATGGCTTGCGGTCCGCCTGCTTTGCCTGGGGGCGGTCGTGCTGCCACTCGTCGTCCGTGGGGAACAGATAGCCCCGGCTGGTGAAGCACCCCCGGTTCTCCTCCAGGGCGCGCCGGCCGAAGGGGGCGGGGTCAATGGCGGCCCGGAGGTCATCTGTCAGGCCGATGGTCAGTTTCTCCTCCAGGTACTCCCAGCCCAGATCCTCCAGGGTCTGGACATGGGGCTCCAGCACGAAGCAGTCCACATTTTTCTCAAATTCCAGGAACTGCTCCGCCGTGGTCAGCCGGAACGGGGACTCCTGCACAGCGGTCAGCAGGTCCCGGTCCTCCGGGGAGAGGGTGGCAACAGCTTTCGTTACCGCCGCCAGCTCCTCCCGGCTCATATTCTGTTCCGCGCCGCCCAGGGAAATATCCGATTTACTTTTTGCCATTCACGCCCTCCTTCCGTTTGGGGAACTCCAGCTTGAAGCGGACATACTTCTCGCCGGTATCGTCCAGCACCACCACCGCGTCATAAGCGGCATCCTTCTTTTCAGACCACATTCCCTTGACGGAGGTGCGGCCCTTTTTCAAAAGGTCGGCCGCCATTTTCCTGGTCAGTTCCTTTTTACGGGAGGTCCAGAAGCGGTCGTCCTTCCACAACACAAACTGGCAGGAGCGGTCGGAGCAGTAAAAATTCTTCTTTCCCTCGTAGACCGGCTTGCCGCAGCGGGGGCAGAGGCCCACGGCCTCCCGCTCCGGGGCGAACAGCTTTTGTCCCTCCTCGGAGATATGGGAATAGGTTTTCACCAGCTCCCGCGCCATGTCAGAGATCCCCGCCATGAAAGCGGCGGGATCGCCCTCACCCCTGGCGATGGCGGTCAGCTTCTGCTCCCACTCCGCCGTGAGCATGGGAGAGGTCAGCGTATCCGGCAGGACGGTGACCAGGTTGACGCCTGCCTTTGTAGGGATCAGGTTCTTGCCCTTGCGCTCCACAAAACCGGCCGCCACCAGCTTTTCCAGGATCGCCGCCCTGGTGGCCGGGGTGCCCAGGCCCTTGCGCTCGGCGTCCTCCGGCATCTCCTCTTTCCCGGCGGTCTCCATCGCCGCCAGGAGGGTATCCTCCGTGTAGGCCTTGGGCGGGGCGGTGAAGTGTTCGGTGACAGAGGCATCCACCTGGTCAAAGGTCTGGCCTTCGGTAAAATCCGGCAGGGCGGCGGGCTCCGCCTCGTCCTCCGGCTCCTCCTTCAGGGAGGCGCGGAAAATGCGGTCGATCTCACGCCAGCCCTCGGAGAGGATGCGCCGCTCCTTGGCGGTGAAGGTCTGTCCACCACAGCCAAAAGCGGCCGTGACTGCTTCGTACACATAGGGCTCCGCCGCCGCGCACAGCAGTTCCCGGCACACCAGCAGGAGGATATTGCGCTCGCCCACGGGCAGTTCGGATAGACTGGCCTTCTCCAGCTCCAGGGTAGGGATGATAGCGTGGTGGTCGGATACCTCCTTGTCGCTCACCAGCCCCAGAACATCGGGGAAAAACTCCGGGCAGGCGTCGAAGGGCGCCACTCGTGCCGCCAGATGCAGGGCCACGGAGGCGGTTTCCGTCATGTCAACCGTCAGATACCGGCTGTCCGTGCGGGGATAGGTCAGCAGCTTCTTTTCATAGAGCGACTGGGCGTAGTCCAGGGTTTGCTTGGCCGTGTAGCCGAACACCCGGTTTGCCTCCCGCTGCAAGGTGGTCAGGTCGTACAGCTTGGGCGGCTTCTCCGTCTTTTTCTCCCGCGCCAGGGATACACACACGGCCCGCTGTCCGTCACAGGCATCCCGGATGACCCGGGCGTCCTCTGGGGAAACAATGCGGTCGCTGACCGCCTCGGCCCCCTCCAACGCCAGTCGCACATGATGGTATTTCTCCTTGCGGAACAAGACGATCTTGCTGTCCCGGTCGGCCAGCATTGCCAGAGTGGGCGTCTGCACCCGCCCTACATTCAGGGTGCGGTGGTAGAGGACGGAGAATAGGCGGCTCGCATTGATACCGATAAGCCAATCCGCCTTTTGGCGGCAGAGCGCCGACTGATACAGGGAATCATAGTCCCTACCGGGGCGCAGGTCGGAAAAGCCATCCCGGATCACCGCGTCCTCCATCGAAGAAATCCAGAGGCGGGAGAAGGGTTTGGTGCATCCGGCGGCCTCGTAGACCAGCCGGAAGATCAGCTCGCCCTCGCGCCCCGCGTCGCAGGCGTTGACCAGCTCCGTCACATCGGGACGCTCCATCAGGGAACGGAGAATGTGGAACTGGGCGGCCTTTTCCTCGGACACCACATAGCGGAAGGGGCCGGGCAGGATGGGAAGGTCCTCATACCGCCACTTCTTGTAGCGGTCATCGTAGGCGGCCGCATCCGCCAGTCCCACCAGATGACCAATGCACCAGGAAATCAGCCAGCCGCCGCCTTCAAAATAGCCATCGGCCCTGGATGTGACACCCAGGGCCGATGCGATGCTCTTTGCTACACTCGGTTTTTCAGTAATTATTAACTTCATATATTCTCCTTTTGTGGTACAATAACAACATGAGGTGATGGATTTGGTTTTAATGAATATGTATGGAAAAATACATAGAACAATAATTTCAGAAAAATTAGGAATTGGCATATGCAATCCTACGCCCGATTGGGTGGAAGCATTACAGGATGATTTTGAAGAGGAACTTTTGATTCATAAACACCAGATAAAATCATTTAACAGGTCTGGATTGGACACCTCATGGGCTTATAATCGCTATAATTTAGAGAAAATAATAGTTAAATTGGGTTGGCAAGAAGAAGGAAAAACTTCTATGCAAATTATTGCTGAGCACCTAATTGAAATTCAAGTTTCAGATTTTGATAATTCGTTATTACAAATGAAAAACGATCACCTAGATAGCCCAACATGTGAACCCCAATATTCAAGGAAGTTTTTGAACTTATGTTGTAAAATACAATCTGCTCAATCGGCCCAGAAAATTATTCCAAACCAAATACCTTTCTCGACCTATAATTCTGATGATTTTGACCGAAAGCCTTTGATATTAAATTTTTTAGAGGCAATGCTATATCCGCACCCCAATTACCCGATTTCAATAGCTGACTATACAGCAGGGGGAATAAAGTCTCTTAAGTATATTGGTGGGCTAATAGACAACTTTTTGGCAACTGATAAAGATTTTTGGCTATTTGATTACATAGTCAATGCCATGTTCAACGATGACTCCCATGATGCCTATCATGTATTTAAAGTAATGTCCCTTATAGAAATGCTTATCATTAATCCAAAAGGAAAAGGGAAAACTGCAGGAGAACTTGAAGGAAAACTTCCTCAGTTTCTTCCTGATAGAATCCCTATGGAATGTCGCACTTTGTTCTCAGAAATTGCTCGTAAACTGAGAAACAAAATTGGCCATGGTGATTTTGAAGCAGTACAGCAACTTTTGGCACAGTATCGCGACTCCTTCATGCAAAATTTTTGGTACGATGAATGTGAATATAGCGTTGAGAACTGGACATACGGGAACATATGCTTGAATCTCGATGCAGCATTGAACGAAATTTTATGGTTGATGTTATCAGATAGGGATCATCTAGCTATGATTCAAGCGAGTTAATATAGGCACTCACCATTAGTAATTGATGGTGAGTGCCTATATTGTAATCACTCCATCTCCTCGTCATCGATTAAATATTCATCTTCTTCATCAAACTTTAAAGAACCTATATCGTCTGGAATTTTCTTTAGCGGTTTGAGTTTTGGAAGAAGGAAAAAGGCAAAGGCTCCGCCGCCACCCAGAGCCGCCAGCAGCAGGATCAGCACCAGGGCGCCGCCGCTGCCGGACTTCTTCTCCGGCTCCGGTTCAGGCTCCGGCTCCACCTCCGGCGCTTTCCCCGCGCACTCGCTCATATTCACCGAACAGACCGGACAGGCAGTATTCACCACACCGGCTTGGCATTTCTCGGCGCAGGTACAGACCGCGGGCGTTTCCTCCGTCTGTCCGTCCTCCAGCAGCGCCATCAGGTCGGCTTCATCCACCTGGTTCAAGAAGTGAACGGCCGTTTCCTTGTCCTCGTTGGCCCGGTCGATCAGGATGTAAAAATAGTTACCCGCTTTCGTGGTCACGGTGATAAGTTGCTTGTCACCGTAATAATCGTCCACCAGCGTGGCGTTGCCCTCTGGGGTAAGGGGCTGGCCCTCCGGCTCCATGCCTCCGGTGGCAGGTTTCTCGGTGGGTTCCGGGGTCATCTCGGCGGGTTCCCCGGTGTAATAGTCGCCATCCCCACCGCCCGCAAAGGCGGTGACGGAGAAGGTGGTCATGCACAGAACCACCGCCAGTATCGCCGTAAACAGCCGGATCACTTTCTTATTCTTCATGGTCGCTGTCCTCCATATCGTCGTCAGGCTCCGGTACCGCCTCCGCCTCCATCATCCCGTCAGGCAGGGTGATAAGGCCGCTGGCGTAGGCCTTCAGGAAGGCGGTCAGTTCCTTGTTGTCCATCCGCACCGCCTTGACCATGCGGACGATCTCCAGGTTTTCTTCCTCGGTGAGTTGCGCCTCCAGCTCCCGAAGGCGCTTCTGCTGGGCGGAGATTTTCTCCTTCGTCTTTTCGATGTCTTTGCGAATCTTCTCAACCGTTGCCATGTGTGCAAAACTCCTTTCCAAATCGTTCTCTCCAGGAATAGCTCCGCCCCAGCCCCTTGACCGTTTTCAGGTTTTGACGGGCGTTTTCCTCCAGCGCCAAGGCGCGGCGGAACAAATCGGGATGCTGCTCCCGCAGGGCGGTGATCTCGTCGGGTTTCATGCTGGGGCAGAAAAAACAGGACGATTTTCCCGGCTGGGGCAGCCCTGCCGCCTCGATCTGCCGGATGCAATCGCCCCGCGTCCATCCCCATTCCATCAGGGGATACCACTTGCTGTATTTTCGGTCGGCCAAGTCTCCCAGCAGCACCTTGTTGCTGCGGTAGCCCTCGCCCGCATCGTAGCCGATGAATTTGACCACCCGCTTGCCCGCCGCCCACACCTTTTGACAGGTTGGGTAATGGTTGCAGAACTTTTCCTGCGGCCCGATCTTGTGTTTCAGGGAACACCGCTTGAAGCCGTAGGCGATGGACGGAAGGCTGCAACTTTGCAGACATTCATCCTCCAGCGTCAGCCGTTTCCCGTCACGGGTGGTCTTATACACTCTGGTAATGGGAGACATCCCGTGGTCCTTCAGCCAGCGGCCCATCACATCCAGATAGGTGTAGGTGTGGGGATGCTCCGCCCCCGTATCCGCAAAGAGAATCAGGTCCACCGGGATACGGTGCTGGTGCAGCCCAATCAAAAGGGCGGTACTGTTGGCGCCGCCCCCGTAGGAAACCATATTGATGCTTCATCACCTCCATCAGTTGTACGGCGGTCTGCCGTATGCGTAGAAATGGGACTGCCAGTAAGTCGTGTTCAGGTTGGAATACTGGATGGGGTCGCCGCAATGCAGCATCATCCCGTCGCCCACATAGATGCCCACATGGGACACGCCGCTGGTGTCGTAGGTGCCCACGAAGAACACCAGATCGCCGGGCTGGGGGTCGGATACCGGGGTGGAAATATTGTAGAGCCCCTGTGCGCCCAGCCGCCTGGTATTGCACAGGCCGCTATTGGTCAGGACATAGCTGACGAAGCCGCTGCAATCAAAAGAAGTGCTGGGACTGCTGCCGCCCCATACATAGGGATACCCTAAATACTTCTCCGCCTCGGTGATAAGGGTGTTGAACCGCTCGTCCGTCAGGTATTCAGCGGGAATCTCCCAGGCGGTGGGAGGGTTGTCGATGTACTTGTTCACATACCCGGAGGACGGGAACAGGTCGGGGCGGTTGCCCAGGGTGGGCATATAGGTGGCATACAAGGAAAGCTGTTCCTCGCCCATCATATAGACCGGCACATGGGAGAGGTCGAAGTTCTCCAATGTCACGGTGTAGATATACCAGGTGTACGGCACCTCTACCTCGTACTCATTGCCCTCGCTGTCCGTCCTTGTCTCCGTCCGATAGCGGGTCTCCGTGGTCACAGTTTCGGTGAGGATGTATTGCTTGTCAAAGAGGGTTTGAAGGTCGCCCTGTACCTGGTCGATGGTGAACACCCCTTCATGGAGCGCCGACAAAATGGAGATCAGCACATAGGGGTCGTGCTCGATCTCGTCCAGGTCGAAGTGATACTCGTCATAGTCATGAGTGGCCTCGTAGGTGTCCAGGTATTCCCGTAATTCATCCTCTTTGGCACAGTAGGCTTCTTCCGCCGCCAGCATATCGGAATCCTCGGAGAGATAGGAGGAAGCCATGATGTTGGACACCCCGCCGCCGAACATGGAGGAACAGGATTGCAGGGAGCCCAGCAGCATCACCAGCAGAAGGCCGATGCCGCCCACGATCAACGCACCCTTCCAATGCCGTTTCAGGAAAAGGGCGGTGCGCTTGGACTCTTGGGCGGCTTTCTTGGCCGCCTTTGTCGTGGCCTCCGCTGTTTTCCCGGCCTGGGCGGTCTTGCCCGCCGCCCGGTATGCCGCCGCATATTGCTTTTGCAGCTTCCGTTTCTGCCACAGGCGAGAGATGGGATTGGATGCAAACTGGGGGTTCTCCGCCATAGCTTTCCGATAGTAGAAATCCGCATTGGCCTTGACCACCGCCTGCTCCGCTTTTGCCGCGTCCCGCCAGGGTTTCAGCTTGCGTTCCGCCCGCCAGTTCTGGACACGGCGGTTTCCGTAGCCCACAGCTTTCTCAAAGCTACGTTCCCTCAGGTGGCCCGACTGAACGCCGGAATTTTCCTGCTCCACCTCCCGGACCTTGCCGTGGATCGCTGCGCCTGCCTCCTGAATGGGGAGGGACAGCGGATTGGCGTGGGGCTTTCCCGGACTTTTATTGGGGATCGCGTCCCTGGCGGCATCCAGCCGGTCCGCCGCCTTGTCCGACTTGCGGATGGCCCCTTGCAGCTCCGGCTTAACCTGGTCTGCCTCGGAAAACTGCAATCGGGAGGATGGGCGGCTTGCCGCCTCGCCCTCCCGATAGGCCCTGCGCTGTTTCCGGCGCTTCTTTTTGGCTGCTGCCTGTTCCCGGTGCAGTTCCGCACGATCCACCGCTTTCCCGGCGGCACCCGCCGTATCGCCGGATACGGAATGGTCCTGCTCCGGCTCCCGGTGGTCGGGATAGGTGGTTTCGCCCGTGACCAGATTGACGGATACTGCCCCGTCACGGGTCATCTTCTGCGCCTCCTTTTCAGGGGCTTTCCATTCTTTCAAGGTGCGTCACCTCCTGGTCCATAGGGGCAGATGTTGACACACGCCCCGGTTTCGATCATGGCGATGTACTGGAAAATGGGATAGGCCTGGGGCGCGCAGACCGCGTTCCCCAGAGTTTTCAGCCGCAGCGCCCGGTTGTCGGTTTCCTCAGTTATGCGGGGGACTCCTTCGGGCTCGGCGCGCCATAGGATGCGTCCGTCCATTTTGGGGGGAATCCCATGAGCCATTCCACCCAGTCCGGGTTCAGCGCCGCTTTCTCGGAAAGGGGCTGCTCCTGCCGGATCACCTGAGCCGACAGGTTGGAGGATGGGGATATGTCCCGGAAGGCCGCCGGTTTCATGGTGGAGCGGAACCCCTCTGACGCAAGCGGTGTCAGATAAAATACCGCCGCCGACAGGTTGAGGCTCCAGATCGTCCCGTCCTTGTTCCGCTTGCGGAGTATCCCACCCTCCGACAGGAACACATCCAGGTTGGCAGCGTCCCGCCCCGTGGATTTGTCGGAGGCAAGGGGTGTGGGAAACATCAGCCGCGACGATAAAAGTTCGCTGGCGCTCATGCCATGCGCCGACGCCGCAAGCCGGAAATACGAATGGGAGAACAGCGTATCCCGCTTTTGCCAGG
>NZ_NFKK01000025.1:0-18336 GCF_002160355.1 Butyricicoccus pullicaecorum | reverse complement strand
GTCTGAGGGTTGTTACGCTGCACATCACGCCGCCCGGATAGGCCGGGACAACGCCATAGGTCGGCAGGTATTGCGGCAGCTGAGTGGTCACAGGCGACGGCATCAATGCACCGCCGAGGTACAGGGTTGCCCGCTCAGTCGGAGCACTTACCTCTTGAACAAGTCCCAGGTGTGCAGGCAAAGCCTCGCGCAGCGACGTGCGGCAGGCTTCCACGCGATCCTGTCTGTCCCGGTCGAGCGTGTACGACACGCCCACCAGATACTCCCTCGGGTACTCGGTCACCTCGCAGCTGTCGTTTCCCGTGTAGGCGTTCACGATACGCTGAATCTGAGCGGCTGTCGTGGTGGCAGCGCCGCGCATTTTGGCTTTGAGTGCGGTTCTGCGTGCGTCCAGCGACTTACTTGCATCGGTCTGGATGCCGTATTCAAACTCCCACAGATCCAGTCCCCAAGTGGCGGTATCGACGTTCAGCTGTGCCAGAAAATCGACCGTCGCGTCATACGCCGCCTGCGTTTCTGGCTCTTCGGCCCCGATGACGGCCATCAGCTCAGGGATTTTGCGCAGGCGTTCGGGAATCAGTTCAGCCAACACCGGCACTCACCTCCACACTTTGCAGGACGGGCACCTGTCCGAGCGGCAAATCAATGTTATCCTGTCCGCCGTTTAGGGTCAGCGCGGTGTAATCGCGCACGCCGGGCACGCCCATGAGCAGGAACGCCAGCCGGTTATAGGATAAAAAAGGGTTGTCAAAGACGGTCTGGGCGATGTAATCCTGCACGGCAGCCTCGAATTTCTGCTGCACAGACGCAATCTGTGCGCCCTCGGTCAGCTGGACGGTGGCGGCAATGCGGATGTCCACACCCTGAGCACTCACGACCGTAACCTCTGCCCCGACCGCGCGTTTTTCCTCGATGTAGGCCGCGACCCGTTCGACCAGCTCCTCGTCCACGGGTTTGACCTCCATGCTGGCGACGATGACCTTGACCGTGCCCGGGCCGTCCCAGATCTCAATGCACCGCGCCGCGCCGATGCCCGTGACCGCCATCGCCCAGTGCTCGTAGTCGTACCGGTTGCTGCTGGTGGCAGGCTCGCGCCAGTGGGCGTACAGCCGGGCGAGCAGCGCCGCGTCGGTCTCCTCGTCCATGCCGCCCTCGGCTGGTTGTTTGTTCGTGACCGTGTCCAATTTGGACACCGGCTGCACGGGTTTGACAATGCGCTCCGCCGGGACGTTGTACAGCGTGCCCAGCTCGACCGCGGCTGCCGCCACGTCTGCCGTACCGGTCAGGCCGATGGTCACCGAGGACAGCGTCTCAAATTGCAGGCCGTCCTCGGTCGTAAACCGCGTGCCCGCCGGGACAAAACACCCCTGCGCACCGGTCAGCGTCAGCGTGACCGTCGCCTTATAGCCCGGTTTGCGCGTGATGCCGAACTCATTCGCACGCTTGTCGATGTAAATGCCCGAGGTCTCGTCTACAAACGAGATCGGGATTTGTGCGTCCAGCTTGTGATAGAACTCGCTGAGCACATAGGCGACCGGCTTGGTGTGCAGCTCGAAATAACTGCCCTCACCGGTCAAAAAATCGGCGTCCGTGCGCTCTCTGATCTGTTTTTGGATGCGCTCGGGCGTCATATCCTCATACAAGGTCGCTCACCTCCATCTGTACCATGCCGTAGATGCTCACAAGGTCAAATTTGACCGTGAGTTTGCCCGCGTAAAAGTCGACCGTCATATTATCCAGCCGCTTGACGTAGGGCGACGCCATCAGGCACTCGGTCACATACCGCCGCACCTCGGCGCGTTTGTAGTCCTCCGACCACGTCTGGCCGATCAGGCTGTCGATCTCGCTGCCGTAATTCCCGGTAAACAGCGGCCAGCGCCAGCGCTCGGTATGCAGCGCGTTCCACGCCCACACGGCGACCGCTTCGGCACGCTCGACAAAGACCGGCTGACCGCCCCGATACACCGGACGGTCGCGGACAAAGTCCCATTTGATTTCCCGCGCAACCGGCAGCGTCCGGACGGGCACAGTCACCGCCTGCGGGTCTAAAAAGGGAAAAATCTGTGCCATGTGTCCCTCCTTACGGCAGAATATCCACGAGGTAAATGCTCTGCTGGTCAGCCTTGGGCAGAATCAGTACGCGCTGACCGGTGCGCAGCGGGCTATGGATGATGAGCTGCACCCGATTCTGCGGAATGTCGTGCGCGTGACTTGCCGTGCAGGTCTGGGGACTGGTCTGCCACGAAACCGGCGTCACTTCCTCGGTGCGCTCGATCAGCTGCCGCGCGACCGTGATCTCGTCCCCGTAATAGGTCTGATCGCCCATCTGCACGGTCAGCGGCGCGAGTGCGGTCACAAAACCGATTGCAAACCCGTCTGTCGGGTCGGCTCTGGGGTTCATAGCGGCTGCAAGACCGCTGTATGTGTTATCCATCGTCGTCTTCCTCCTCTTCTTCGCCCGCGTCGCCCTCGCGCATCTCAGCCTGATAGGACAGCGTCAGCTTGGTCTCGTAAGTGCCCTTGCTCCAAGTGTGCGTGTCGCCGTCCACCCAGAATACGCCGAACTGGCCGGTGTACGGCTCTTGCAGCATGATGGTGTCGCCGGTCATCAGCCGTGCGTCGCCCAGAATGGTGACCGAGCAGGTGTTTTGCAGGGCGTTGTCTTTGAGCAGCGCTTCGGCTTCACTCTTTGCATCCCTGTCCTTTTCCTGCCTGACCTCACGGTGACGCATGCCGTACTGGTGTACCGCGTCCAAATCCTGCACCAGATCGACCGTCTTGCCGTCCTCGTCGATGATGGCGACATGATTTACCATGCCCTCGGCGCTCTGGCCATATTCCGCACGCTTGAGGTTCAGACCCGGTCTGACCAGAATGTCGGCAGTTTCCTTGCGCTCGACGATCTGCAAGGCAGCGCCGCGAAAGCGCTGCACGTACTTTTTGCCGGTCTGCTCGCTCGACAGCGTGTAGGCCGTGTCGATGATCTTGTAGATGGGCTGGCTGTTGAACCGGCGGCGGATAGGCACACCGGGCGCGGCCAGCGACCAGATGGGCACGCCGAACCGGGTGCACACAGTGGTCGTGATCGCGTCGGCGGTCTCGCCGTCAAAGCGGTAAGTGGCTTCGTTTTCCTTGAGGAACAAGCCGAAGTCAAAGGCGGTCACGCGCATGGCGGTGTCATCGGTCGCCTTGGACTTTTCTTCGACCAGTCCGTGAAAAATGTGCTGGTCCTGCTCGTACAGGTCAAGGACACCGCCCACCGGGATGAACACATAGGGCAAATTCGGGTCATTTGGCGACGCGATGGTGTAAAACTCCAGCGTGCGGCAGCAGCTGTCAAGATCGCCCGATAAGGTCATGGACTGCACCATGTTCGTGATGTCATAGGTGCCGTCGTCGTTTTGCATGGTCAGCTGCATCCGGTCAACCTCCCGTCAAAAGAGACTTTTCGGGCAGTTTGAGCGTGTCGCCGTCGTAGATCAGATTGGCGTTTTTGATGCCGTTGTAGTCTGCCAGCTTGTAGGCCAGCGTACCGTCGCCGTAGAACTTACGGCAGATGCCCCACAGGGTATCCCCCGACTGGATGGTGTACGACTGCTGGGTGACCGTGGGTGCGTCCCCGGTACGCGCTGCGCCCTGTACTTCCTCGTCGATGCGGATGGACGTGGACGAGGTCAGCTGCAAGCGGCGATAAGGCATGAGCGAGAGCACGGCGTACACGTCATTTGTGCCGTCCTGCTCGCCGTAGCGGATGTACTCGACCAGCACCTCACGCGACACCAGCGTGTCCGATACTACAAAGCGCAGCACCAGCTTTTCGTTTGCCGCCCGCTCGAAAAAGGTAATATAGGTGTTCGGCTGCGGCTGTGCGCCCGGGGTCAGAAAGGGATACTTTTGCGCCGGGAACATGCACTCGAGCGTAAACGCGTAGATGGACGGGAAACCCGCCAGCGCGTAGTCACCGAACTGGGTGAGGTTGACCACCTGCACGCCCTGGCCGGTCTCGACCTGGTAGCTCGATGGGGTGACGGGCAGAATGATTTCCTGCCCGCTCGCCACATCGTGAAAGATGAATTTGCGCAGCAACTGCCCACCTCCTTACGGCTTGCGCGTGATCTGCGCCAGACGAATCTGGTGCAAAAGCTCGGCTGCAATCTTCTGGATATCTGAATCGTCGCGCACCGAAAACGAGTTGCCAGTGATGACAATTTGGCCACCGGACGCAGGGGCCTTTGCGGCATCCTGTTCCCGCGCCTGACTGGCGGTCAGTACGCGCTCACCCTCGTGCAGAAGCGCCGGATAATCGTCGTAAGGGACGCGATTCAGACCAAAGGCGTTACTGCTACCGGTAGAAGTACCGCGCGAGGAAATATATCCACCTCCCAGCGTACCGCCACCTGTTGAGCCTGACTGCGTTAAAGTTGGCGTTGTATCCTCCGTTGAAGGTGAAAATTGCCGAATAGCCGAGGCAAGTCCTCGTGTATATGCCTGTCCGCTCTGCCAACCAGCATTCTCCCATGCTCCTGTCGAAGAAGCCTGCACATTTTCAATCAGTCCCAACTCGGCCGCGATAGACAAATCCTTACCCTCGGACTCCATGTAGACATTCTGCGCCAGCACTTCGGCTTCGGCCAGCAATGCGCCCATCTGCGCGCGGGCTTCTCGGCGTTCTTCTTCGTTTCCGCTCTCTGCCTGTGCAGACAATTCGGCATAGCGGTTTGCCATATCCTGTATCTGGGCTTCCAGCTCAGGATTATCAAAGTCCGGAATGACACCTTCCATCACGCCGGTCATGGTCTCTCGGTAGATTTCGTTCTTTGTGTTCTCTAGCTCAGCCTGCCATTCTCCCATGAGTGCATAAGCTTCCTGCATTTCCACGCCGGTCTCGCCGCCCAGAAAGTCAATCTGTGCTTGCAGGTCCTCTTTGCGGTTCTCATTGTATGCCGCACCAGCAGCGTTCATCAGCTCAGCTTGAGCGTCCTCCAGCGTGGACTGCAAGCCGCTCATGGTTTGACTCTGGTTCTGCATCGCGCCTGCAAAGCTGTCTGCCATCGATCGCAAAATCACGCGCGCGGCTTCCTCGCCCGCGATCTCGCCGTCCGAGATCATTTCATAGATGTCACCCTTGGATACACCATAGTTTTCCGCCAGTGCGCCGACGGCGTCAATGCCACGTTCCTGTAAGGGATTGATGTACTCGAGTGAGGTCTTGCCGGTCGCGTTCATGCGACCGATCGCGGTGGATACCTCGTTCATGTCCTGGGCAGCCATACCGAGTGCCGCGCCTGCATCGCCGACGATTTCCAACGTCGGCAGGATATGGTTCTCATCGTAACCGTAGGTGTTCAGAATCTTGGACATGCCGGTCAGGTCGTTATACTCGAACGGGGTTCGAGCAGCGACCGTGCGCAGATCGGACAGAAACTTACTGGCAATATCCTCCGAACCGAACAGCGTATTGAAAGAAATCTGGTCGGTCTCACGCTGGGCGGCGATGGCCGAGCCTGTACTGAGCATTTCCGTCTGTTTTGCCAGGGCATTCTCGGTGGACTCCTGCACGTAGGACTTAAAGGCCTCGTCCTTCTGCTCGTACACCTGCGTGCCACCCTGTGCCAGACCGATCACACCGCCTGCCAGCGCGCCGACCGCCGTGCCCACACCGGGCGCGATCGCCGTACCGATGGCAGCGCCCGAGGTCGCGCCGCTCAGTGTCGAGGAAAACAACGTGCTGCCGGTCGTGCCGTAGGCCGAGGACACAAAAGTGTTTGCAATGTCGGTCACGGCGTCGCCTACCATCTGCACGGCCCCGGCTTCGGCCAGCCGGTTAAAGCCCTGCTGGAGGGTCTGCCAACGGCTAGGCTGTGCCGGGTCTTGGTCTTGCTGTTGCTGCTGGTTCAAGCGGTTACGGTTTTCCTCCCCGCGGGACAGGTTCTCAATGTCGCGCTGGGTGCGCTGCGCCTGACGGGATACCGCGCCCAGATTGTCGCGCAGCTGGTTATACTGCATCTGCGCCGACTGCACGCGCGTCTGGGACTGTCCCAGAGCGGTATTCAGTTCGGTCAGCCGCTGGGCAGCGGTGTTTCTCTCCTCCGGCGTCGCAGCGTTATCCATGGCGTCCTGGGCACGCTGCGCCTCTTTTGCAAGGTTCTGGTACTCGCGCTGGGCGGTCTTGAGTGCGCGGCTGGCGTCCGTTACGTCGACTTGCAGGCTGACTCGGTTGGCGTTCAGCTGATCGAGTGTCTGCTGCAAACCGTCCACGTCGCGTGTAAACGGCTTGACCGCCTGCTGCATCCGGTTGATGGCGGTCGAGAAATTGTCCTGCGCCGACACCATAATGCTAACATCTGGCATCCGTCCTCACCCCTTTCTGTCCTCGATCTCTTGCAAGGCCATCGCCCGCAGGACGATGCGCTCGCCCCGCGGGATGGTCTGGAATTCGGACGGCAGCACGTGATGATGCTTAAACAGATAATACATCAGGTCTGCGTCGCCGTCCGTGGTCAGTTTTTTTGTACGTCCTCGACAAGCTCGACCGTCTTACGATGGTAACCCGACAGCGTGGAAATGCGCATGCTCAGCTCCTCGATCTCGCCCGCCGAAAACAGCTTTTTGACCAGTTCTGCCGGGGTCTCAGCGTCAAAATGCTCGCGCAGCGACCGGTCGCGCAGGTTGGGCGCCTTCACGCCTGCAAGCACGGTATGTACAGCAAAATCCCGGTTGCGTGCGCGAAGGTCTGCAACCTGGTTAAAGGTGAGCTGACGCAGCTCGAGCGTGAGCGGCTTGCCGTCCGGCATCACGAGGCGCGGGATGGTGACCGTTTCGGTCTTGGGCTCGGGCAGGGTCAGTGCCAGCAGGGTCTCAATGGTGGTAGACATAAATAAAATCCTCCTTTATGCGGGGTCGATCTTGTCAAGGAACTTGTGACGGGTGAACGTGAACGGATGGGTGGTCGTGCCCAGCTTGCCCTGAGACCAGTCGGCAAGCGTCTGGTCGTCCCAGGACACGTTATAGATGGCCACACGCTCGGCACCGTAGGCGTCCGGGTCGGCCAGCTTGGTGATGATGGTCGAGCGCACGTCACGGCCCTGCAGGATCATGTCGCTTTTTTCGCTCATACGGCTGTATACCTTGTTGAGCGTGATCGAGCCGGTGCCGTCTACGCTGACCACCTTCTTGTCGTTGGCCATCTGCCCGCACATGGGCACGGTCTCCTTGTTGTAGGTATATTTGGCCTGACAGGCGGTGCACTCGGCGACCAGCTCGCCGTCAATCCACACCTCACCCCAGGTACCAGAAATGACTCTCTTTGCAGAATCCATGTTATCCTCCTTAAATGTTGGCCTCGATGTCGATCTCCTCGATGGCGTCCAGGATGGTGACCGAAATCTTGATGAACACCTTGTCGCCGGTGTCCGCGCGGCGAATTTCATCGTCGATCATGGCGGACACGTCCACGCCGATGCTCTTGAGGTAGGCGCGGGTCTTTTCCAGATTGATCTCGACCGTCCAGCCCTCGGCGATCAGGTCGTCATTATAGAGCTGCTCCAGATAGCCATCGATGGCGGTCATCAGCAGGCACTTGTTGTCGTAGCTGTTCGGGTACTTGCCGATGTAGCTGTCCTCTGCCGTCTGGCGGATGTCCTGCTCCATCATGTGCATGCACTCGACGATCTTGATCTTCTGAAACGCCGTGCCCTTGCCGTCGATGGTGGTGACAAACGAGTTGATGCCGCGGCCAACCTTGACCTTCTGCCCGTCGTGAATCAGGATGAACTTGCCCGCCGCAATGGCCGCGTCGCCCTCCTCACGGGTCAGGCGTGCGCAGTCGGCAAGCTCGGGCAGCGGGGCATAGGTACACGAGATCTTCATGGGCGTACCCGCGATCAGACCTGCAATACGGCTGCACATCTGCGCGGCGTTCAGCTTGGTGTGTGCGTCGTCGCCCAGGTCACAGTCGTCGGTGGTCATGTTGATGATGCACTCGTGATCGGCCCCGGTATCGGGCAGGACGGCCTTATAGATCGCGTGGTTGTTGTCGCGCTGGTTTTTAATCCAGGTCGCCACCGCCTGCGCTTCCTCGCTCGAGGTGTCCGGCGGGCCTGCCATATAGTCAAACTTCTGTGTGGCAAGGTAGGCAAGACCCTCGGTCAGATCGTCCTCGGTGGATGCGCCCACGCGCACCAGCACCTTCTGGGGCGGTTTGGTGTAGCCGATCAGCGCACGGCTGATGTAAGCCTTGTTGTCCGCGCTCAGACCCTCCGGGATGTCGGTCGCGTCATAGATCGTGTAAGTCTTGGCAGCTTCCTCGCTGCCGCGCAGCAAAAGTGCGACCGTGCCCTTCTGCGAGCGCTCAATAGCCGCGATGCCCGCGGTCTGAAATGCAATGGTAATCGAGGGTAATTTCATGCGGTTCCTCCTCCGTTATTTCTTACTTGTGTGACGATGTCCAGACCCTTTGCCGCAGGCGGCTGCTCGGTCTTGCGCTGCGGGCGGTCATCGAACCAGTGCAGCGTCACCTTGATCACAGACGCAGCCTCGACGCGCTCACTTGCCAGCTTGTCGATGTGCAGCGCACGGTCACCCACCGGCAGCACGCCCAGACTGAGTTCTTCCATCAGGCGGTCGGTCTCCTCGCTCAGCCGGTCGGTGTCGGCCTCGTAGTGGTCATCGACTGCGTCGTTGATCTGCACACCGAATACCTGCTTGAGTTCCACCGTATACCGGTTGCCGCCGATCTCCTCCCGTGGTTCGGCCACCAAAAACAGGCTTGGACGCGTGAACTGTTCGGGCCACGCGTCGCGGTAGGTCGTGCGTCCGGGGAAGCACTGGGCAGTCAGGTCGTTGAGCGCGTCCATGATGTCTTTCTGTGTGGTCATTCGCTCAGCTCCCTCGCGATCTCGTCCGCCCATCGCTCGGCGGCTTGGGTCAACAGGCGAGCGGCCGCCGCGTGTGCTTTGTGGTAGAATCCACGGCCATTGACAAAGGATAAAGGCGGAATCATACCGTACTGCCGCCTGCGCCGACGTGTACGAGCGCTCACACCATACCCAGCGCGTCCAACGCGATGACCATTCTCGACGTAGTTGGTAATGGCGCCCGCACCGTTCACGCCTTTGGGTGTCTCAGCCGCACGGATGGCCGCATAGCCGCCCTTCGAGCCGATGTACTTGGTCTGCCACCGGCGCAGCGTGCCGCGCTCGTGGTATTCACCATGGCCTAGATCGTGACCTTTGACGCTGATCGGTGCGCGATGGCGCACATCGTCCAGCAAAGTCTCACCCAGACGCTCATGCAGCGCACGCTGCTGGTCGGGTGCATCCCGGACAATCTGCTGCATGCGCTCGGACAAGCGCCGCAGGTCGCGGCTGATTTCCTGCATTACGCATCCTCCTTGCGCATCACTTCGTACTCGTTCTTGTATGGGTCTAACGTGTGTCCAATTTGGACACAAAAGGCGTCCTCCCCGATCGTCACGACCTCACCCATGCGCAGCGCCACCGCCTTGGGCGTGACCAGCACATAGGTGGTCTCGGTCACGTCCTGCGGGGTCAGGCTGTCAAATTTCAGGTATTTTTCGGTCATGCAGGCCGGGAACGTGTAAACTTTGGTCTCGGTCAGGGTCGGACGGTTATGGCGTGCGTCGGTCGTGACCTCCTTGCGGCTGACCGCGCACAGAACCGGTGTGATGGCTGCCGCCTCGACCGTCTGATACAGCCGGTCGGTATCCAGATCGATCTTGGTCAAAAACAGGTGCTGACCGTCCAGCAGCATGGCATGGTGCAGGGTCAGGTCATCGCGTCGGCGCAGTTTGAGCTGCACCGACCGCACGCCGATGCCAACCTTGGAAAACAGGTTGCTGCCCTTGGGATAGCTGACCGCCGCCCGAAAGGCAGCGGTCTTTTGCCAGGCACAGCCGTCCGGCTGCTCACTGAGAGTCAGCAAATGCACCCGCTCGCGTAAGATTCCGGCGTTATGCTTCACTTCCTCTCACCCCCTTGGCTTTGAGCTGGTTTATGACCTGACGCAGGCCGAGCGGCAGATCGGTGAGGTTTGTATCTACCGCCTGCCGGTTGTCATACCAGTGCAGGGTCAGCGCGGACACTGCGAGCGCATAGCGTGCGTCTACCGGTTCGCCCGGATGGATGCCCGCGTCGGCCAGATAGCCCTCGGCCGCCTCGATCAGCGTCGTAATGAGTGCGTCATCCCCGTCATCCGTCACCTGCATGTACGCCTTGACGTCCGCGAGCGCACAGATCATGCGCCCGCACCGGTCAGGGACAGTGTGCGCTTGAGCGCCGCCGCGCCGTCGGTCTTGATCTCGTCCATGCGCATGATGGCGCGCGCCTCGGTCGAGTTGGTGCCCCACGCGCTGCCGCCGATGTTGGTGGTGGCAAGCTCCATGTTCTGGCGGCGAATGAGCGTGCCGTACTGCGAGAGGTCACCGATGTAGACCGGCGCCTTTTCGCTGTCGTTTGCCAGCAGCGAGTCGGACAGGGCAACGACCGGGCGGCCGCCGAACAGCATGCGCTTAGGCTGGGTCGGGTCAGGCTGGAGCAGGTAGCGGCCATTCTTGTCGGTGATGTTGTCGAGCACGTTATAGCCCGACTGGTTGGTGACCATGACCGAAGTCTGCGAGATTGCCGGGTCAAGGCCGGTATTGAGCGCCGTTTTAAGGCCCTTCATTTCCTCGCCTGCCGGGATGTCGGTCGCGGACAGCGCAGCCAGCAGCGCAAGCAGGTTAATATTCTCGGTCAGAACCGCCTTGCGGCCCATCCAATTCGCCAGATACATCATCAGACCCGCGGTCTCGTCGGCCAGCAGGTCATTGGACAGCGGCACGATGAGCGCGTAGTCCTCGACGGTAAAATCGACGCGCTGGAACTTGGGCTGGTCGTCCTTTCCGATGTTGCCCATCTCGGCAACCTTGGTAAAGCCCTTGGTCGGCGTGGTGTCGTAGACGCGGAAGCCGGTGCGGCTGTTCGTCACCTCGGTGGTGAAGTAATCGGCAAGCGCGACCTGCTGACGGCGCACCTCGTGGATTCGGGTCTGCATATCGGCCGGCACCAGGAAGCCGCCGTCTGCGCCCTCCGGACTGCCGCCGGTCTCCTGCAAGGCGTTCATCAGCATGGAAATGCGCTCATCGCCGCGGTTCACAATCGGGTTCAGACCCAGACGCATTGCCATGCAGAAGGTGCGGGCATACTCACGCGAGGCCAGCATGTCGGTCACGGACTTCGGCAGCTGGTCGCGCTGCTGGGGCTGGATGCCGCCCTGCGACTCGCCGTCCTGGTATCGCGCCATCTCGTTGATGAGCGCCTGCTGCGCGTCGATCTGGTCAACCAGCGCCGCGGCCTGATCCATGGCGGTCTTGTAGGCGTTCATATCATCGCGACCCAGCGCGTCCTGTGCGTTCTTCAGAAAGCCCGCACGCTCGTGCTTTAAGTCGTACAGTTTCTGGTGTAAGTTTGCCATAAGGGGTGTTCCTCCTTGTTGTCAGATAATGCGCGTAAGCTCCAACGCAAGCTGGGCCTCGGCGCGCGTGTGTGTTTCGTCCGGTGTGGGTTCCGACTGGGTGTGCGCCTTGGCGTAAGCCTCGCGCAGCTTGTCCATGTCGGGCAGACCGCCATTCATCAGACCGCCGCCCATGCAGTTCATGACCTGCGCGGGTGTGATCGGGCTGTTCTGCCCGATGATCTGGTCGATGAGGCCCATTTCCTTGGCCTCGTCGGCGGTCAGAAAGGTCTCGGCCTTCATCTTGGCTTTGAGCGCAGCGCGGGTGATTCTGCCCCCGCACTTGGCGGCGTAGGCGTTGATGATGCTCTCGGTCGCGGCTTGCAGCATACCCAGACTTTCGCGGTGGGCAACCTCGTTGCCCTCGGTCACCGTGCTGGGCAGATGAATCATCACCTGTCCGACCGGCGTGCAGCAGGCGGTCTGCACGCCTGCCAGCAGGATGGATGCCGCCGACCCGGCAAGACTCTGCACCTCGGCGCGGGTGGGCACCTCAGCGGCCACGAGCAGGCTGTACATCTCAAACCCGGCGTACAGGCTGCCGCCGCCTGAGTTGATTTCCAGCGTCAGCGTGTCCCCCGGCGGGGTGTTTGCGATCGCGTCCCGGATGTCCTGCGGGCACACCATGCGGAACACCTTGTCCAGACCGAAAAAGCGCACGATGCCCGCGTCCTCGTCCGACGCGATCATGCCGTTTACGGATACTCTCACGTTTTCTCACCTCCCTTGTTTCGTGCCACGGATAACTCGTCGAACCGTTCGAGTGGGATATAATTGAGCGACGCATTGCGGGTGTCGCCGCCCGGTACGTCGGGCAGATCCTCCAGCGCGCGCACATCGTTGACCGAATACGGGCCGATCTCGCGCATGACCTTGTACCAGTTGGCTCGGGCTGCCAAGTCTCCGCGCAGTTCGGCGTTCTGATTGACCCGGATGCGCAGGTTTTGCCGCCGTTCGCTCTCAAACAGCAGCTTGTAGGTGTATTCCTGCTCATACTGGGTCAAGACCGGCATCAGGGTGTCGTTTACATACTCGATGGCGTTCTGTTCATTCGATGAATACGACTGTTTTCCGGCATTGAGCTTGTACAGCGGCATGGCGAAAAACCGGCTGATGTCCTCGACCGTGACCCCCTTGGACTCGATGAACTGGCTGTCCTTGTTGGTGATGCCGATGGGCTGATACTTGGTGCCCAGGTCGAGCACAGCCACGCGAAAGGCGTTGTCCGCGCCGCTGTGAATGCGCTCCCACTCTTCCCGGATGGCATCACGGTTCGGCTTTGACAGGTCGGTCTCGGTCGTGAGCACGCCGGGCACCTGCGTGCCCTTGGCGTAGTAGTTCATCTCGTACTGCTGCGCCTGCCGTCCGGTCAGGATGACCTCGGCGGCGTACCGCAAGACCGAAATGCCCTCGATGCCATCCCGCGAAAAGCCCTTGAAGTGCAGCACATCGGCGGGCGGCAGCTTGTACACCCGTCCGGTGCGCGGCATACGCACCATGTACCACAGCGCACCCGCGCTGTCCAGCCACGGATTCACCAGCTCATTTTGCAGCGGAATGAGTTCCACCGGCTCGAGCGTCACCGAGTCGCGCACGATATAGGCGTAGCCGTTGCCGGTCAGCAGCCGCTCGGTTTCCAGCATTTTCTTGAAGGTTGCCGCCGTCATCAGCTCATTGGGCCGAATGGTCAGCAGCGGCAAAACCGGGTGATCGGTCACCCGCTCGCGTGTCACACCGTCCATGAGGTAGAGCGGCAGCTTGGCGACTGAATTGGATATACCGTCCACCGCACGGAACACCGCGCTGAGCTTGAGCGCACTGTCGGGCGACGGTGTACCGCCCACGAGATTCACGCCCCAGCCGGTCGGGTCGGCCATCGTCAGCACCGGGTCACTCACCGGTGCGCCTGCGTTCCGCGCCCGGCGGAACAGGGTATCTACAATCAAGGTGCATCCCTCCCTTTGTCGTCATCCGGTGGTTTGGCGGCGAACAGCCAGCCTGCCAGCCAGAACATGCCGCCGATCACGGCGAAGCCCAGCGCGGGCGCGATCAAAAAGGCCGCGTGCTGGATGCACAGCGCCCCCGCCACGATGCAGGCATCCGAGGCAAATCCCCAAAGTTTGCGCATGTTGTCTCCTTTCTCACATGCCGAAGTCGCCAGCCGCGATTTTCTCGGCGAGTGTGCGTTTCTTGGGCTGGTCGATGCGCACGAGCAGCCGCGCCAACGCGTTGAGCGTGGCCGCCAGCGGGTCGATGCGTTCCGAGTCGTCCTTGTGGCGCTTGCTGAGCTTGATGTCTCCGAAGTTGTTGACCACCTCGATGGCGTTGCTCATACACCATAGCGCCAGCGGGCTGTACTCGATGACCAGCTTGCCTTGCAAGAGCAATTCACGGAAGCGCTTGGTTGCCTGGTTGAGTCCGGCGCAGGTCTGCGCAATCTCGACCACCTTGTCCTCGCCGCGCTCCTCGCGCATCTGGATGGCAAGGTCGGTCGCGTTGTGGCCGTCGTAGTCGATCTCCTCAACCTGCCAGCCATGTTCCCGCTCGCCCTCGCAAATCCAGTTGTTCACATAGCTGTTGTCGGTCACGTCGCCCGGCGTGAGCGTGACATATCCATTCTCTGCCCACGACAGATATTGCACGCGGTCGGTCTTTTCGTGCCAGGATGCCCGATTTTCTGGCAGGAATCCCTGCATCTTGACCGCAAACCGTCCGTCTGGCAGCGCCCACACCGCACCCGCGCCGGTCAGATCGACCCGCTTGCCGAGGTCATAACCACAGTGGCAGGGCTTGCCGTCGGTCAGTTTGGCAAATTCCGCCCGCGGCACCATCGCCGCCCGCGCCAAGGTCAAAAGCCGTTCGTCAAAGTATCGGTTGACGCTCGCCGCCTGCCAGCGGCACATGCGGCGGGTCAGAAACTTGCGGATTTTCTCCGGGTCGCCCGACTCGTAGGCGGTCACATACTCGCTCTCGATCTGGCTGCGCAGCGTCTCGGCGTACAGGTCAGCCCCTCGCAAAATGGGGTTTGCCTTGACCCAGCAGCGCTTATCGTGCGGGTTGTCGCCGTCGTCGATCTCGCGGATCATAATGAAATACCGCTGCTCCTTGTCCTGCGTTTCGGGTTCTTGCAGCACACGCTTGCAGTATTCCTCTTCCTTGTAGCACGGCTTGTGCGCCGCGTCGTCGCCCGCCGTCGTGATGACGTCCAGAAGCGGCTGACGGCGCTTACCGAACGAGTTAAAGCCCAGATCATAGATCTCTGAGGTCTCGTGCGCGTGGTACTCGTCCACGACGAAGTAGGACGGTGCGCCCGAGTCCTTGTTTTTTGTGTCCTTGGACAGCGGACGCATCAGGCCGCCGCGCGTGCGGTGGTAGGCGATGGTTTTCTTGATGACCATGCGCTTTGCGATAGAGGGAGACTTTGCCCCGATCTTTTTGGCGTCGCCATAGACGCGCTTGGCCTGCTCGCGGTCTACCGCCGCGCACTCGACCTCGGGTTCCATCTCAAATTCGGCAAGTTCGGGCTGATAGGGTGGGTACAGCACGTCGGCGCACATGTGATACAGGCATTGACCGGATTTTTCCGTGCTCTTGACGTTGCCGCGCCCGCGCTTGTTGTAGGTGCGGTTGAAGCGCCGCACACCGGTGTCACGATGCACCCAGCCGTAGGTCACGCCCAGGTCAAACACCTGCCAGTCCAACAGCCGGATGGGCTGACCGGCCAGCGGGCCGCGCACCTGCGGGCACTTAAGGAACCAGCGCACAATGCGGTCGGCACGGGTCTCGTCAAAAATCCACGGGAAATCATCGGTGCCCTGTCGTTTGAGGTCATCCAGATGGCGCTGGCAGGCTAAAATCTCCCATTTGCAGCACGATTGCCGCAGTTTGCCCTGCGTCACCTGCTTGGCATAGACCGCGCACGCATGGTGCAGGCCGGTCGATTTTCTCACGGGGCATCCCTCCCCCGGATGAGGTCAGCAAGGCACTCGAGCGGACAGTGCGCCGGGCGCGTAACACCGCTTGCGGGCTGACCGGTCAGCGTGCAGCGCAGGCCGTAGGGGTCGGGCATGTCGCACGCGCGGCAGGTATCGGGCAGGGTCTCTACAACAAAGTGGGTTTTGTGTTCCATGGTTTCCTCCTTGTGTCCAATTTGGACACCGCTTTTGCGGCTTTGCGCTGGGGACACACCTTTGCAGCCGTGGCACGGCGCAGGGTTAGGGCGCACGCCCCCATTTCATTCATAAACGGGCAATCCCGCCAGCACCGCGCCCTCATCCGAACAAATCCTCGTCCGGGTCGGCAATCTGGTTCTCTGCCCGGCGGCGCGCAATACGGAACCGGCCGGACGGGGTCAGACCCAGCTTGTCGGCGTATTGCAGGATTTGGCGCTCGAGCGTCGCAATCGTTTTTGCCAGGCTTGCCGCCTGGTCGAGAAAGTCGGACGCGTGCTTGTCGTCCGCCTTGACCGCTTTGTTGTAGGCTCTGACCGCGCTCTTGCGCAGCCGCTCCAGCTCGTTGCGGCGCGACAGCTGCACGCAGTACAGGCCCAACACCTCGCTGTCCAGATCGTCCAGCAGCTCGATGCCCTCCATGCGCTCGATGGTCTGATTCCAGAACTTCTTCGCCGTCGTATCGGACACGAACTTTGGACAGGTCAGGGTCACTTCGTCGCGCTGGATACTCTGCTCGGCTTCCAGCCGCGCTTCGCGCTCTTCGTTTGTCATGTGCCGCGTCATGTTCTCGGTGCGGCTCACCGGTGTCGGCATCTGCGTTCACCTCCTTTGGGTTGCTTGATGCGGGATATTTTCGAGGGGAAGAAGGCCACGCGGTTCTGTCCATTTTTCCCAAGTAAAACTTTTTTGACCCCGGGCTACTCCCTGAGAGACCGCCCGCGCACAGGCGCAGGTCGGCCGCGTGCGCAGGCGTCGCGCGTGACGTAGCCAGCGTCAGCCGTTTTCCTGCATGGATGCGTTGAGTTCACGCATGGTTTTCGCGCTGTGGCAGGTGTGACACAGGCTTTGCAGGTTGGCAGGGTCTACAAACAGCGACCAGCGCCCGCGGTGCGGCGTGATGTGATCGACCTCGGTCGCACGCTCGCGCTTGCCCTGGGCAGCGCACACCCGGCAGAATGGCTCGCGTAAGAGCTGCTGCGGCCGCAGCTGGCGTGTCCAGACCCGCAACTTGTACCAGTCGTGCCATGCGGCACTCGTCCGGCGTGCTTTGGCAAGGCCGCGGTGCTGGTCGCAGTAGCCCTCGCGCGTCAGGTTGGCGCATCCCGGTGCACGGCAGGGTCTGAGCGGTTTACTCGCCATGCCGCGCCCCCTTGCCGCCCGGACAGTCACAGTCCGGCCAGACCGCGCCATGCTTATGGCTGCCGCGCTCGCGGATAATCTGCTGCATCTCGATGATGCGACGGGTCAGGCTGGCAAGTTCCAGCCGCATGACCTCGCACGCACGGTCAAGTCGCATACGCTGGACGATGTTGCGGCTCTCGGCCGCCTGCGCACGGTTGCGCCCGATCGCCTCTTCCAAGCGGCGCTGAGCCTCGGTGTATTCACAGATCAGGACATCTAGGCTTTTCCATTCGGCCATTTCGACCCACCTCCTCGTTTTTGGGCAAACAAAAAGAGCCAACCAACGCAGACGCACACTTGGTGCATCTCTCGTTAGTCGGCTCAGGCTCTCTGGCTCAGGCTCACGCCATCATAGTCGATGACGGACTCTTGCTTACACTGACGACACAGCAGCGGGAATTCAATCAGCCGCGTGCCCGGTCGGACTGGCATGAACTTCTTGCCGCACTTCGGGCAGCAGATCCAGACCTTTCCGTTTTCGTCAGTCCTTATTCTCTTGTCTCTATTATACACGCTCTCGCCCTCCTCGTAAAGCGCCCGCGCACGCATTCTCCATTGTGTTCCATAAGATATACTGGGTTTCAAGCCCGAAAAATATAAGACCTTATGCTGTTTTCCTCGGTTTCGACCGTCTTGGGCGTGTCTTGCGTTCCGGCCGTCTGTCCGGCAGCAGGTACTTGAGGTACTTGACCTCGCCCCACTGATTGACCATGCTGTCGCTGTCGAGCACGGTCGCGCCCGGCGGTGCGCACAGCGTCACGTCATCCGGCACCCAGCCGCTTTCCCGTTCGGGTTTTTTGAGTCCCCGGCTGGGCGTCCAGCTGCGCAGGCCGTTCGGTGAGCCGTGCTCGCGCGGCTCCTTGGTCAGGTACTTGGCCAGCGCCTCATAGCCGTAGGCGTCCACATACTCAATGTGCACCTCGCCGTGCGGCCACAGGCTTTGCAGGGTTTCCAAGTCCCCGCCCGTGCCGTCGATCACGACATGGTGATGCAATCGCTTGTCGCCGTGCACGCCCTCGGTCACATAGACATAGCGCAGGGATTGACCGGCCAGGCGGCGAGCCTTGCGCAGCTGCACCCAGAACCGCTTGATCTTATCCACCGCGCCGTCCCGGTCATCCGGCAGATGATCGTCGTCATAGGTCAGCGTGACCACCAGATCGCGCGGCGTGAAGTTCGACGCCAGCAGCAGTTCGAGCTTCTGCCAGGCGTATTTCATGTTCATTCGCTGGCGCGCAGCCGTCGAGCACTTGGTCTTGGCTGCCCTGGCTTCCGGGCTGTCTGATGGGTGCACGGTCGAATACACCGCTGCGTACACCAGCCGCCCCGCCCGGATGACTTTTCTTCGTTTTGCCATCCCCTCTCCTTTCCGTGTCCAAATTGGACACTTTTCTGCAAAAGGGTATAAAAATGCGGGGCTCAGCCCCGCACAGTGCCTTATTTTATTCTTGCCCAACTCGGTGTTGGGGTG
>NZ_NFKK01000024.1:0-25866 GCF_002160355.1 Butyricicoccus pullicaecorum | reverse complement strand
ACGATCTGCACGGTCTGTGCGCCGTTGAGAATCTTCTGGAAATACTCGTCGGTAATTTCAAAGGTGGCTTGCTCGCCCAATGTCGCCGTATAGGTGCGCTTGACCAGATCGCCCACGCGCTCGGTAACCGACACCTCCTGCTGCTCGGCGTCGCTCACCGTGTACGGGATGGTAAAGCCCTCGGACTTCTCGCCCAAATCACCAGACAGATCACAGGAAATGACCGGCGCGGTGTTGTTGTCGATCGTGCGGCTCGGGCTGGTCGTGTAGGACGAATAGGAGGCGAAGCTGTCGTAAGCCCGGACGCGATAGACGACACTGGTGTGCTCACCCTTGGGGATGCTGTCCTGATAGGACAAGCCCGCGCCCTTGTAGATCTGAGTAAATGCCCCCGCGCCGTCCCACTGACGTTCGAGCTCATAGCCCTCCAGGTTGCCGTCAGCATCGGTGGAGGCCGTCCAAGTGATAGTCAGCTTGTCTCCGCCTGCCGGACTGAGCGGCACGGAGATCGACGGCGGCGCTGCCGGTGCGCGATTGTTGACAACCGTCTTGTTGGCACTCGTCCGCCAGCCAGACTTCTCACCATAAGTATCGTAGGCACAAACCCGGAACATGACTGTCTGCGTACCAAACGGAATGGTGGTCGTCGTGCTGGTCGATCGTCCCTGATAGATCTGCGACCAAGACGATCCGCCGTTGTATGAACGCTCAACGATGTAGCCGTCCAAATTGCCATCAGGGTCGGTCGCTGCTGACCAGATTACAGATGTATCCTCGCCGCCGCGGATAGTGTCAGGGATAGTAATAGAATCTGGATCGCTGGGTGCAAGATTACCAATAATATAACTATCATCAGATACAAATAATGTAGGGGGGAAAATCATTGCGGGCCGGACTCCGATGCTATCTGAATTTATGCTAGCGCCGCCCTCATTGCCTCCAGTTGCGACAAAAAAAGCATTTGAACTATCTCTATATTGAGGTGATCTGAGCCACCAATACACCGCAGACCCATTGAAATTTGCAATTCGTTTGCTGTTTGCCGTGCTACCACTACCAGACAGAAAATAACTAAGTTTATACCCGTCGGGTCGAAAATTAGAGTTATCATCATCGGTAAACCCGACTTCATATCCAGATAGCAAAAATATTTTACAAAATAGTCCATTAGATCCGATTTGTACAGCTGATGATCCATTTCCGTTTGCATACGGGATCTTGACTTGCTTTATAACAGCGTTAATGGATGGATCATATTTAGAAAGCATGGTATTTTTAAGCCATGAATGAACTCTTGAGTTAGGATAATAGTTACCTTCTCCAGCATTGTTCCATACTCGTTTTTCGACAACGTCTTTTCGTAAAATCCATGTACCATCACAGCTATCGTGATAAATATTAGATGGCTTACCTTGATGCACTACTATATATTCTACCGGAGATCCATTTTCGTTTAGTTTGACAATCTCACCGACAGCCACATCACCCAATTTTTTTGTCTCCATAGGCAATCACTCCTTAAAACTCAATCCGTGCCGCGGGCTGATTCCATACGCCCTGTACATCCACGGCATCCAGATTCTCAAACGTGACGCGGAATGGATTTCCGTTCACATCCGTACTGTATTGCAGCTCGATGAGAGCCACACGGCTTTTGACCTGTTCAACTTCCCCCAGAATATACGGATGCGCTGCCGGGTCGGCGTTGTGCTCAGCAATGAGCCGTCGCGCCTCGTCCAGAAACTGTGGCAGAATGACAACGGTGCAGTAATCAGCCACATCCTCGGCGGTCATAAAGGCATCCGCGTTATACTCCAAAATAACAGTGGGCGCGTTGCTGACGCCAATGGCGACCGGAAAACTTCTGACCTCGACCGCGCCCTGGGTGTAGGGCTGCACCCACTGGGGATAGTCGCCCAGGTTTCCGTAGTAGATCATGACCTCCGCGCCGCTCTTGTCTCGGGCAAATACGCCAAACTCACGCAAATAAAAGCCGTTTTCCAGCCCGCCATGTAAATCATTGCGATACTGGATTGTAAAGTCCACTTGCTTACCGTGCACAAGCGGCTGGGTGCTTGTGGCCTGGGCAATCGGTGCGACCAGATCGGTCAAGGCTGTCGGCTGGGTTTCTGCCGGGACTTGACCGGTGCCGACCATGCACCGGGTAATGGTCAGAGTGTCCCCGGCGAGCAGGCCGGTCAAAAGCTCCATGCCTTTGGCCGGAATGATAAATCCATACATTTAGTTGGTCACCTCCATCGGTGGTAGTCTGAGGGTTGTTACGCTGCACATCACGCCGCCCGGATAGGCCGGGACAACGCCATAGGTCGGCAGGTATTGCGGCAGCTGAGTGGTCACAGGCGACGGCATCAATGCGCCGCCAAGGTACAGCGTGGTTGAAAATGGATATGCAGGGAAAACCATAATATGAGCTGGTTTTATTGTGTTCAATAAAACCAGCAACTCGTCCCACCCGTTTTTATTACACGGTTCCGCTTCTATGTATAACGTATAGTTCTGATGGTCCACCTTCACTTTCCATTTTCCTACCCCAATAAGCTCATCAAGCTTGCGGTATAAAAATCCCAACGTAAACGGTGCTTTAGTCGATACTCGGTTAATCAGGCGGGTGCGGCGGAAATCTAATGTTTCGGTCTCTGGATTGGGGATAATTCGGAAAATTTTCTCCCAAATGGATATTGCACCGATATCCATCGTTTGGAAAAAGAAATTGTTTTCCACGGCCTGCATGGAATCCAGAAACGCGGTGAACTGCTCGGTCTCGGTCTGACACAGTTCCTGATACTCTAAGATATCTTGGAACCAGGTCGGAATCTGTTTGCAGACCGACGGGTCAAACTCATACACTCAGCGTCACCGTCCCCATGGTCGGTACCTGCTGCGTCGTACCGGATTGCGTCAGGATCAGGTCTGCCGTGCCGCCATTGAGCTGCACGTTTGTCGCATTTACAACACCCGGCACCGTCAGCATGGCAGCAATAACACGGGCGACATATACGTCGGCTGCATACTCGACATGATCGGTCGCAATCAGTGTTCCCCACCCTTGGCTCACAGTCAGCAGGTAGTTAGAGATTGCGGTCTCGATGGGTGTCTGCACCTGTGCAATCTCGTATCCCGGCAGCAGCGTCAGGGTTGCGGACACGTTGACCGTCACGCTGGTGGGTGCGACAACGGTAACCTGTGCGCCAATAGGTGCAGTGCCCAGCCCCAGTCCCTGATTGGGCGGCGGGTCGACTGCGTTCTGGACATTCTCAACCAGCTCCGCGCTGGCCGGTTTATAGTCCGCACCGAGTACGGACAGCTTGACCGTGCCGCCGCCGTTCCAGGTCGGCCAGACCTGCACCGCGCCTACGCCATCGATGGTCATAACCTTGGTCTTATAGTCGGCAATATTACCGCCAAACGGCTGGTTATTGAGCGCGTCAATGATGCGTGCGCGGAACTCGTCGTCGGTCTCGGTATCGTCACCGGGCACCAAAATGTCGGTGATCTGCGCCGACGTCAAGCCGCTGATGGCCGTGATCGGCAGGATGGGGCCAACATAGCTGTTGCCAATCGTGCCCGGCGTCTCTGCGGTCAGCTGGTACTGGTCGGCCTCGTCGGTCGTCGCGGTGACGACCAGATTGATCGAGTTGTTGCCGTCGATCGTCGAAAAACGTGCGCCCATCGGCACACTGGTGTTAAAAATTCCCAGACGCACCGCCGGACTAGCCGGGTATCGGGTCAGGCCAGCAATCACGCCCAGATAATCAAGCGATTGTCCGGACGCGGTCTGGATGAATGCCTGCATCTGCACCATGTTGAGCGACACGTATGCATCGGACATAATCAGCGCCGCAGGGCCGATCGCCGTCTGGATCATAGAACCCTCTCTTTTGTCGATGGTGTTCGGCACCTGATTCAGCATGGCCGTTTGCAGGTTTTGGAATGTCTGGGACGAAAAATCAATCAAGAGATCGTCACCTCCAATATCTGTTCAAGATTGCCGAAGATCGTCCGAACCGTGAACGAGGCGGTCAGCACACCGTCTTTGTAGGTGTACTTGTAGTCCTCGACCGAGAGAATGCGGGAATCTACCGAAAAAGCATCCCGGACGCGCCGCAGCAGCTCGGCTGCGACATATCCCGAATCCAACCCAATCAGGTTGTCCAGCTCCGCTCCAAAATAGGGGCTGTAGATCTGCCAGCGATATCGCTCGGTAAACAGGATAATCTCTACCGCCTGCCGCATGGCTGTCAGACCGTCCGCGGTGCCGCGGATGCGCTTAGTGTCGGGATCTACATAGTATGTGAGGGTCGGCTGTTCGACGATCTCCAGCGTATTTGCAAGGCTGACTGCGCCAGCCGTTGGCGTGATCGCCATGTTTTAACCACCTCCAAACACACGAGACAGGACGATGAAGCGTTTGCCACCCATCACGCGCAGCAGCAGTACTTTATCCCCGACCTCCAGTGCGCGGTTGAGGATGATGTAGCCATTCTGTACCGGCAGCGCTTTGCCGTCCTCGTAGCAGACGATAGCATCTTGGAGCAGGTTGTCCTCGCTCTGTCCGCCGCCGGTGTAGGTGTCATGGATGACATGATTATGCTGGAGGATTGGGATTTTCTTCTCAATGACCGGCTCGGTTAAAAACAACACCTGCTGCCGCAGCGGCGCCATGGCCACTTTGGTCGTGATCTCCAGCGGATTGACGCCGGTGACCGTGCCGATAGTCAGATCGGTCAGACCTCCGTTTTTCATTGCGTCCTGCGCATACAAATACAAAACTTCTGCAAGTTCCATGTCATCCCAGCTCCATTGTCTCTAAAGTCATCGTGTGAAAGTTTTGTTCAAATTTATGAGTCACTTTTTCAAGCAGTACCCATTGCTCCAGATTGATGTCTCCAAGCTGGTAGATGTGCATATATACCATCTGTCCCGCTCGCAGACCCGGAACGCCGAGAGACTCGACTGTGAGCGTGCGCAGCCGTCGGTTGTAATACTCGAGCATCTGTGCGCCCATCTCAGCCACTTGCGCATCGTTGAGTGCTTCATCAACCTGCGCATAATACTGGAGCTTTCCCCACTTGCCCATATTCTCGCTGTCCTCCGTGACAAAGACATCGGCGCGGCCGGTCTCTTCATTCGGTCTGGCCAACTTGATCGAGTTGTAGGTCTGCTCGTCAATATCGGTTGTGTAGGTGTAATCACCCACATACGCACCGTCTCCCAGAGAAATTTGCACTTTCATAGATTCGGCGCTGCTCAGGCTCACACCGTCTCCGTTGTCGTACAGAACGAAGATCTTGCCCGTGTTGAGCAGAACTTGCTCCAGCACCTCGCTGATGATGTCCAGACAGCTGGTCTCCTGATCTTTGATGTACTCCGGCAGCGTGTAGCCGGTGGCCTCGATGGTCCCGATATCAACCTGCAGGTCTGCGCAGATCTGCTGGATGATCGACTCTGCGGTCTGATCGTAAAATGCATACACCGCCGATGCCTTGAGATAACGCAGCCGATCATAGCAGGTATTCTCGATTTTTCCCCACCGGTCTTTCTTTTTGGTAAACACCCATCCATAAAAGATCAGCTGACCGTTCACCGACAGGCGCACTTCGTCGCCTTCGAGATAGTCAAGCTGTCCAGCCTTCTGCAAGGTAAATTTAAGAGTCCCCGGCTGGCCGGTGCGGTTGGTGGTGTAGGTGACCTCGGTTGTGATCGTGGACAAGTCGAAGATCTGACCAGTGCGCTTATTCGCGACAATCAGTTCATATACCATTCTGATTCACCACTTGGCAATCTTCCTCTTTAACCCATCCAACAAAATTTCCGTAGCTGTCCCGGATCATAACCGGATACGGTGTCAGCGGGTCGGCTGTCACCAGCCGTCCCACCGTTCCGTACAATCCAGACAATTGCGTAGTCGGCGGTTCACCTTCCCCATTCTCCCCCGGTCCATTTCCTCCATGGCAGGTTCCAGTGACCTTTACCGTCACCCCTGCGTACAATTTCCCCTGCGGGATTTGCCGCGTTCTGGTGACTGTTGCCGTCTGCGCGTCGGCGTTTGTGATGGTGCCTCCCGACTGGGTTTGCAGGATTCTCGGAGTGTAGTCCTTATACTCCGTCAGTTCGAGCGAGTAATAAAAATCACCGGTTTCCGCTCCCTGCTCCCAATACTCAAACGATGTTACCAGCACTTCCATGCCGGTTTCGCTCGTCATGTACGGTGTGCCGTCCTCGTAATACCGTACAGGAGTGTATACGATCGGTACACGGTCATCCATTGCCGATTCTAAAAACTGGATATAGAACTCAGGTTCCCGAAATTCGTTTTTGGTCAGTACCCACGGGTCATTCGGTCGTCCGGGCAGCAGCCCCTCCCACGAAAACTTCTTCAGTGCCGGCAGGCGGGGTACCACAATCGGGCCGAGTGACAGCACATTGTAGTCGTCGTTCTCGTTGTCCTTCTTGGTGTCGTTCTTCTCCGGGTTGACCGGCATACGAATGACCAGTCCGTCCCGTGCAAAAAACAATCCGTAATTGTTCGCCATATCGTGCCCCCTTACACTCTTGCATACGCACGGTAGGTTCCAGAGGCACGCTGCTCGAGCAGCACGCGCTTGACTGCGTCAGCCATCGCCGCGCGATCGTCCGCCGTGTTTCCGGTGTTCTGGCCGGTGATGTTGATGACTGGGGACTGTGCGGTCAGATTGACCTGCGCAACATACTGCCGCTCGGCCATGTCAACCAGCATTTTCAGGTCTTCGTTGGTCATATCAACAGCGTCTTTGAGAGCGCTGGTGTTGCCTGCGGTCTTTCCAGTGTTTTTGCCAATGTCTCCCAGTAGATCAGACGCCGATCCTACCGACGGGATACTAACCCCAGAACCGCCGCCACCAAACAATCCGCTAAAGCTAAAGTTAGACCCAGCGGAATATCCGCTTTGAAACGCACCGGTCAAGTCCTTATATTCCATGGGTTTAAAGTATTCTTTATATCCAGATTCGGCCTTGACACTTGCGGATGCGGATTTAAGGTTATTCACCAGCCCATCCAACCCGCTCGTGATAGATACCTGCACACCAGGAATAGCATTGATCAGATTTTCAATCGCGTGCGCAATATTGGAGATATACCCCAGCACCGTCGCGGCCATGTCGTAAAACAACACTTTTACAGCCGCAACCGGATTTGTGAATACGTTGGCGATAAAGTTTGCAAACATTGCAAACCCGTTATACAGGTTTACGATCACGGTGTTATACACGAATGCAAACAACGCCGCAAACACTCCAACGATGATTCCTACTGCCGAAACTGACGTGCCTGCAAAGTGATTGACCGCAGCTACCGCGGCGAAGAATACGCCGATAAGCGCCACGATAATAATCAGTGGCAATCCCCACGACGTAGCCATTACAGCAGCAGCCATGGCCTGCACATTGGCCAGCAATGTTGTCGCCGCCGTACAGATATTGACCCAGTTGGCTGCGATCAGGAATACCGCAAACGCGCCAGCAAGTCCAAGAACCAACGGTGCTACAATATCGATGTTGTTCGCCAACCAGTTGATCCCATTCAGCACAGGCTGCAGCGCCATGGTGGCAGTGTTCTTAAACGACTGCCAGACCTGCGCCCACGTCATCGGCATCTGCTCGAATTTGCGGTTGGTCTCGTCGGCCGCCCAGAACATTGCATTTTTTACGATCTCAGCCGTGACAAGCCCCTCGGATGCCATATTTTTCATTTCACCCGTGCTAACTCCAAGATACTGCGCAATGGTCTGCGCAATCATCGGGGTTTGCTCAAGCAGCGAGTTCAATTCTTCACCACGCAGCACACCGGATGCCATCGCCTGCGTCAGCTGAAGCATTGCGGCTTGTCCTTCCTGCACGCTGGTTCCGGATATAGCCATCTGCTTGTTCAGCTGCTCGGCAAACGCAACGATCTCCTGCGAGCTGTTAAACGCATTTCCGGCCAGGGTTCCCAGCTTAGATACCATAGCCGCAGTCGTGTCAAACGCGCCGCGTGAATTCTGCGCCGATTGGTAGATCATCTGGGTCAGTTCCTGGGTGGTTTGCAGCCCATCGTTCATCAAATCAATGCGTGCAGTAGTCTGAGTAAAGGTATCAGACAGATTTACCAAACCAGTCAGTGTTTGCAGCCCGACATAGGATGCAACCAGTCCCTTCACCTTCCCCATCAGGCCACCAATGGAGTTGCCTGCATTATCAGCCTGTCGGCCTGCTCCAGACATTTGCTGCGCAAGCTGCTCGGTGGCAAGTGCCGCACGTGCGGTCGTCGTTTCAATGTTGTTGAGCGATCCACGCAGATCCATTACAGATGCGGCCGACTGCTCGGCCAACTGGATGAACCGCGTGAACGGGGATGAGAAATTATCAACCAGCGTCAGCTCTTCTCGGATATTCGGCATTTGCTCACCTCACTTTTTCTTGTCTCTGTCTCGGATTTCCTTGCGAATGAACTCCGATATCAGAACTTTTTCCCGGAACTGGAGGGCATCAAACTTACTCGGGGGCCATCCGTGATTGACAAACATGTAATATGCACATACTGTCTCAGCGTCGCCCCCGTCAATTAGTTTTTTGCCTCTTCTCCTACCTCTTCCGGACGCTGGAAGCCGGACAGCTGCGTGATCTCCGTTGCCAGACGGGAATACTCTCCCGAGGTCAGCATCTTACCCGGTACCAGATTGGGGTCGAGTACGCCGTATCTCTGGCACAGATCGCTCTCCGAGAAATCGGGAACCACAGTTGCAGCCAGAATCAGCTTGCGTGTATAGAGTACATTGTCAAACTTGCTGACCTGCTGGCCATTGACCATCACCTGTCTGGTACAGGACTTGACCAGGTGGTCATTTTCCTCCTGCATCAGTGCGCGGATAACGAACGGCTGTACCGTGCCATCCTCATTGCGGAATCTGTCAGAAATTACAACCTCATGGTTGGTCTCGACCGGAACAGGGTTGAGAAATGCGGAAAGAGTTGCCATGTATATCCTCCTTTACGAGCCGAGCTGTGCAGGTTCCGTAAATCCCTGGAGCTTCTGCACATCGGTATAACTGAACGAAATATCCATCGTGAGCATCTGTACATCCGCATCCAAAATGGATAGCGGAATTTTGCTGATGATCTTGCAGCCATAGTACGCCATGACCTGCTGTCCGATGGTGTTAGTCGGGTCGTTATTGATGATCTGGATATCAAAATACGGCATTTTGCCCGTATGCATGTATTCCAGTACCATATCCTGAAAGTATGTGGTTCCATAATAGATTTTGGCAGTACCGGTCTGCTTGGCTCCAGCAGGCTTATCCTGGATCTTACGAGTTCCCACCACTTTCATTTCTGTACTTTGGATATCCGCATCAGCTTCAATGTTAATCAATCCAAACAGCACATGGTTTTTTCCGGAGCTGTCCGTCATTACTGCCGTTCCCTCCATGCCCGCGACTGTGTCGCGTTCAAGTAAGTACTGACTCATGTTATTTTCGCCTCCTTACGACACCGTTACAGTCATGTAGATCTTCTCGACCGAGTCAACCGCCTGGATGGCCAGATTGACGATGATCGAGTCAATGTCATTGCCCGGCAGCACCTCAACATCATCCGAACTAAAGTTCTGGATTGCCTGCTCCCCTTGCAGATCGATCATGTATCCCACAATCGCCGCGCGGAACTGCGAGCGGCCAGCGTCGTTGTTGTTGACGATTCCGATATAATTGGCCGCAAACTGCTGGTAAATGTCGTTTGCAATCGTGTTGCACAGGCGCATAACGCGGTTTTTGCGGTATACCTTGCCGATCTCCGGCGTAAAGGTGGTCAGGCTATTGATATCGGTCTCAATTTTTACCTGGCCATTTTCGGCAATCAGGACAAGCTGTCCGGCGTTGATGGCTGAAATGATCTGGCTGTTCGTCAGCACTGGCTCAACCGCTACAGCGTCTGGATAGGCCGCATAGGTCAAGGACTGGTTGTACTGCGCGCCTGCCTGTGCGCCGCCGAGCCACCAGCAAACCTGCTGCGCGGTCAGCTCTGTTCCATCCGACAGTGTGACTCCAGTCTCATTGTTGATGACAAATCGGCTATTGGGATTGGTCATCTCTGCAGCAACAAGCTGACAATACTGTCCATTGTCGTTGGCCATGCGCTCGACAAACGACTGCATTGCCGTAAGCGTCGCAGAGTCCGATCCGTCGTAGATCAGGATGTCAAAATCGTATGCCTCGATCGTGGTCAGGAATGTCGCATAGGCCGCGGCCTGTACCGTTCCGTCCGAACCTCCAGAAAGCGCCTGTCCGGTCGATGCCGTAATCGCGCCCTTTCCAGAGAACGTGACCCAATCATTTGCAACCAGGTCGGAAATATTTGCACCGGTCTGGGTGTCCACGATCGCGCCGTCCACGACGGTCGATACCGTAAACGTGCCCTCATCGTCCGCATCCTCAGTGACAACAACCGTGATGTCATTGCCACGGGTTCCGGTATAGAGCGCCGTGACCGTCATAGTGCCGATCGTGCCTGTGGCCGCCTGTGCGCTGTCCGCAGCCGGGCGATACAGCAATACCTGCTGCGGGGCCGCAGTGCGGTTTGTTCCTTTGAAAATTTCTCTCAAAAACATTGCGCCCGGGTCGGTGATGGGGTAACCACAGTACGGGGTCGTATCCTCTCCGTTGACAACGGTCATAACCTGACCGACCGGTCCCCAGCTCATCGGCTCGCAGATCGCTACCGTGCCGCGGTTTCCGACGGTCAGACCCAGTCCAGTTCCGGTTGCAAATCGGATGTACACGCCCGGCCGGACCTTGTTCTGTGTGGTCCAGGTTCCACCCGCCATTACTTTTCACCTCCAAAAAATTTCTTCACGGCGGCATTGGCCTCCGCGATTGTGTATTCCTCTTTCGTGAGGATTGCCCGGAGAAAATCGGGCTGGATATGCGCAAACCGCTTGCTTTTCAGTAGCGCCTCACGTGTAAACTTCTTGTTCTTCGACAACCGTTATCACATCCTCGTTCAGTTCGTCGATTTTCTGCATCTTGACTGCGGTTTCGGGCTGCTCGACAAATACCTTGATCTCGAATTTGTAGTGCAGCGCGTCCAGGTCTATCGTTGGCTCCCGCTCGTAGGTGCGGATCAGTCCAGTCTCGTTACCATCCGAATAGGGGAAGGTCTCCATGACCATGTCCAGTGCCTCAGACGCTGCCACGTACCTGGTTTGCAGATCAGGTAGGTTGTAGTCCTCCAAATAGGTGATATCCAGCCCGATCTCGCGCAGGAATCTCCCGTTTGTATACGGGGTGATGCGGGAATACCTTTGCTGTATGAACGCACACGGCGTCTGTGTGCCCTGCTGATTGGGGTCTTGGTAAAATGTCACCCCCGGCAGCGTCGGGGCCAGATAGGCCGCGAGAGACTGCGCAATGGTCGATATTGTGAAGTTCATTCGAACAACTCCCCCAATCGTCTGAGCTCGCTCTCCAGCACACTCTGAAACACCTTTTTGGCCTCATCCGTCATGTGCAGCCCAGGTACATACGTGGTTTTCGTACCCACTACAATGCCGCCCTCTCCGCCCGGGTTATAGTCCAAAATTCCGGCCGCATTGATGACCAGTCCTGGGACAAAATGCCTGTCCATTCGGTGGCCGTCGTTGACGTATGATGCATACTGCACGTTGTTTGCCAATACGGTCACCAAATTATTTCCTCTCTGCTGCGGGGCTGTTTGGCTATCAGTAGCCCAGTGGGCTTTCATGTCTCCTGTCCGCGTGTTCGCGCCTCTGACGTCTCCATTCGGCGGCGTCAGCTCCTGCGCCTTCTCAACTGCTCGCATGGTGGCATTGCGCATCGCCTCCACCATACGGTCATTTACCTGCGATTCATTCCGACGCAGCCGATCGGCATACTCACTCAGGTTCATTTCACTCGCTCCTGCTGCAACAGCCGGATTTCCTGATGCTCCAATCCCGGAACAACCGCGCCAAACGGCTCGAAATACGGGTTTGGGTCTGCGGCAAACGCTCGCATCTCGGGGAAATTCTGTCCGATCAGTGCGCCTCGATGGATGTGCAGCTCGTCGCCTGCCTGAATGCTTACCGACACATCGCACGCGAGATAATCCTCCTGATGGACCTCTGCGGCTTCCTGTTTCATCTGGATGGCGCGATTGTCGGATTGGAATACGCGGCACGGGACTGCGGTCAGTACCTCGACGCGCTGGTTTGTGGTCAGGCTATTCGCGGTCGTAGGCTGTACGCGCCATACATCTACGGTATCGGTGTACCAATCTGCAAAATTCATGTGACGTATGTACCTCCCATTCCTACGAGCCGCGCCTGTGTAGCGAGCATCTGGCCATAGATTGTGGCATTCAAGTCGCCCCAGCCTTCGGTTGCCTTGGTCAGCGCATCCGTGTCATACGTTACCGACGCATTGCCCAATTTTGCCGACGACACGACACCAACCAGCGCACCGGTGGCAGCGGCCTGCTGCGGTGTTGCTGAGCTGGCCGCATACGTCTTGAGGTACATCGTTACGTAATGTGCCACATACAGGCCGCAGCCGTACCGCCATCCGTCGAGCCATTTGTCCGGCTGGATGGCGGTGTTGGCGCGGTTGATAATCATGTCGATCATGGTGCTCGGCGCGAGCGGCTGGCCTTCCGGGTCGTAAAACTGCGGATAATCCGCCTGGAACATCTCTGCAGTGTAGTTTCCAGTCTGTCGGCCAATATTTGCTGCCTCGGCTCTCACGCCGTAAAACTGCGGTTTTCCCCAGTAGTACATCCCGGTGCCTCCTTATTCCTCGGTCTTTTTCTTTCGACCGGTATTCTTTTTGGGTTCCGGTTCGGTCTCGGTCGCTTCCCGGTCTTCGCTCTGCTCTTCATCCGGCTGCTCGGACTGCTCCGGCTGCGTATCTACCGACACGGCAGGTTCTACCCGCTCCGGTTCCTGCTCCATGGCAACGGCGATGGCACAGTCCTTTTTGCTCGCAGGGATGGAGATCTTACCATCCTTGACAAGTGCCTGAAAATATGCGGTCTGTGCTACCTGATCGGGCACCTCTCCGACAAAACCGCGGCTGATGGGATATGCCGTGCCGCCAATCGGAACGATGACATTACGGTGCGATATGACGAACGACATTATACTGCGCCTCCGATGCCGTCCCAGTAGGTGATGGTCTGCGGATACATGATCTGCACTTCGGACAGATTTGCCATGTATGCAGTGTCATAGCACACATAGGCTACGTTGGGTGCCGACATAATACGGGACAGCGGAACCAGCTCGTCCATCTTGACGTATCGCTCCTTGTTGACGTATACGACCATACGGTCAGTAGTGGAAGTTCCGGCGCCCTTGCACCAGCTGGTCGCACCGATAAACAACGATCCGCCATTCTTTGTGGCGACGTTATTGCGCATCACATAGTCATAGATGGTTTCGGTTGCGAGCTCGGTCACCTTAGTGGTCAGGATGTAGGTGTACTCCTCGTAGGGGATCAGGATGTGGTTGGGGATTGCGTCCAGATCATACGCTGCAGCCGCCCAGGTGGCAGTGATTGCAGTGTTGATATCTGCCAGGATCTCATCCGGGGTCTTGTCGGCCCAGTTGGTCTTCCCGCCTGCACCGGCTGCAACCGTAGTCTCCACCGCGTCCGGGTTATTGATCAGACCGGTGGTACCGTACTCACTCAGACCGGTGTACACGAGTTGGTCATTGTGCTTATCATATGCCATACGCACTCCGTCGGTCAGCATCTGATCCAGCGATCGGCCGATAAAATTCGAGCGCTGCATATCCTGGAACATGACGCGCAGAGCAACTGCAAACACATGTGCCTTGTACAGTCCCTTGTCAACGGACGCCTGTACGATGGGCAGGCCGTTTGCGCCGCCTGCAGTTACCGGACCATTTCCTGCGCCACCGGTGATACCGTATGCCACAGACATTGCGGATACGTAATCTACCCAGCCACCGCCGGATTTGATTACAATATCGCGGGGGTAGGTTACCGCGGTCAACGGCTTGCGGATCATCGGATCGCGCTTTTCAAGCTCGGATACCAGGAAGGCGCCGCCGGATTTGATTCCAGCCTCATCCATCACCGGCACTCCGGATGCCATGGGCATCATCGGTGCAGGATTAGTAATCACACCTGCATTAACCGTTCCAACATTTGTGTACATTCGTTACCCCTCCTTACGCGTTGACCATCGTCATAATTCGCATTTCTGCGATGCCATTTGCATCTGCAGGACCTGCCCACTGGCAGTTGGGCAGCTCAATCAGCTTGCCCGAGTCATTGTCTGCGCTCTGCTCCAGTCCTCCGACCAGTGCCGACGGGTACGACTCATTGGCAGTAATGCGCAGGTATACCGGATGGCCGAGCGCCGGGGTTCCATGCTGGCAAAATACGTTGATTGCGCCTCGCTGGAACACGCTGACCGGCTCGCCAACCGCATACTCTCCCTGATACTGATCCAGATAGGTCAGTGCGGATTTGATTTCTGCACCAGCGATACCAACAAACAGGTCTGCAGTATCCGATGCGCCCATCGCCACGACCGCGCCGCTCGAATATTTCAGCGGCGTGCCAAACGGGATGGCAGCCGATCCCCCGGCCGGTCTGGTGTTTACGATCATGTCCGGCTGCCGTGCATAGCATCCAGCAAAGCCATTAGGCATCGACTGCCCAATCGTCTGAGGATTCAGTCCCATAAATTTTCACTCCTTTACGATTCAGCCAGCATTCCGGCGGTACGGAGTGCTGCCAATAAGTTGTTAAAATCTTCCGCGGTAGGTGCCTCAGAAATGTCTTTGATTGCAGCCATTTGTAGCACACCTCCGCGCGTTTCCTGTGATGCATCCGGCAGCGTGTAGGTACTGCCCGGTTCACCTTGTGGACCTTGAGGTCCCGGTTCACCTTGCGGGCCAGGTTCGCCCTGCGGTCCCGGCGGTCCCTGCATACCTTCCGGTACCGGTCCGACATAGGCAATACGCAACTCTGCAATTCCATTTGCATCTGCGGAGCCTGCCCACTGGGCGTTAATCAGCTCCACCACGTTTCCCCCGTCCGCTTCGGCCTCAAATCCTCCAACGACATACGATCCGCTCTGGGTAACTCTGACATACACAGGGCCGTCAATAACGGGCTGTCCCTTCTGGCATTTGACATTGATGCAGCCTCGCTGGAACACACTGACCGGCTCGTCCGGATAATACATCCCGACATTTTGTTCCATGTATCCCGCCGTTCCCTTGATCTCACAGCCCGATACTCCGACAAACTGGTACGCAGTCGCACCAGTTCCCATCGGCAGTACCGCGCCGTTCTCTCCACGGATCAGCGGCATACCAAACGTGATCGGATAATCTCCTCCCAGTGCAGCTGTGGTCACAATCATGTCCGGCTGTCGCGCATACGATCCCGCAAAACCGTGTGCCATTGAAATTCCAATGGATTGCGGTTTCAGCATGTTATCCCTGCTTTCTTACATGCGGGTTGAGTGCCGCATAGTTGGCCTCAGATTCCGCGCAGCGGGCTTCGTATGTGGTTTTCTGGGTGGTGGCAGCTGCTCTGCTTGCAGAGTCATGCGCCGCCTTGAGGATGCCTCCCATATTGCCATTGCCCAGGGTAGACAGCAGCGCATCAACAACACGCGCACGGTCACCAGCGTCCTTGATCTGCGCAACGGCCGGGCGCACACGCTTGAGCAGTGCGACAGCGCTGTCGCAGGCGGACTTGTCCTCCATCTGCTCAGCCGGTACGGTCACCGCAGATTCAGCATCCATTTCTTCCTCTCTTTCGCCTTCGCCCTTTCCGGACAGCTTAGCGATCATCTCATCGAGGTCGCTCTCGTCATGCAGATCATGCTCACCGCGACCACCGCGCGCCTTGGCTTCCAGCATCTCCAAGATGCGGTCGAGCTTAGAGCCGATGTCATCGCCCTTGGGTGCCCGCTCGATCATCTCGTCACTGGTATTCCCTTCAGGCTTTGCGGCGGGTTCCGCTTCCGGCGCCTTTCCAGCGGGTGCAGCGTCCAGCGCCTTTACGGCTGCGTTGGTGACCTGTTCCATCTGCTCGGGGGTTGCATCCTTCGCCGCCTCTCCGAAAGCGGTCAGAAAGCCTCTCCAAAAATTGCTCATTGCTTTACTTCCTTTCTCCGCCTGCTCGGCGGCCTGATCTTTTATTGCAACGTCGTGCCCTGCCCTTCCATGCGGGACAATGGCAACGTGATTGCCTCGGATGTTGGTTTGCTTGTACCCTGCACCGTCCGGTTCCCAGTTGCACACATATCCACAGGACACCTCGCGGATAATTCCGTTTTTGATGTCCGAGATCAGCGTCGCGTCCTTGATATGCAGATCCGCGATGGTCTGGTCTCCCGCTCGGCGCACATTTTCTACGTGACCCTTGCTGTATGCTGCATGATTCTCCGGCGTCAGGTTTTCAGGCGGGTGCCCGCTCGTCACATCCTTACCCTCAAACGACGCGAGCGCCGCAGCGTCAAACACGTCCTCCGGATATCGGTTTACGGTGATGATGCGCTCAGGATCGCCGTCGAGTTGCATCTCTCCGGCCGTGTATTCCTGAGTTCCCGTGCGGTTGATCGGCACATCATGACAGATCAGGTATCCCTCCGGCGTCTCTGTCATGTGCGGGCTGATTCTGGAGCCGTAATATGTCAGCGCCATCACTCCACCCCCGGCACGAGCTCTTCCTGGTCTGCCGATTCTCCGGCTGCTACCTCGAGCAGCAGGTCAGCGATAATGGCTTGGTGATCGGTCTCATCGGCGTTCAGCTCCAGAAACTTTTCAAGATGGCTGCGCGGTGCCACCGCCATAATCGCGGTATACAGCCGCACAGTCTCGGTCTCAGCAGCCAGAGCCTTTTTCAGCAATTCGATGTACATTTCTTCGTTCACCGGTGCACCTCCTCGAAAGCAAAAATAAAAGAGCCAACCTGTAAGCACTGCTTACAAGCTGACTCCTTTTAGTCCTTCCGTCCGAACATTCACGGACGGGCAATATCAACTTTTTTGCGCTTGATGTGGATGACCTTGACCTCGTTATCAGGTCCCGGAATCAGTTCCACGCGGTCGCCTTTTTTCAGGATCGACTCAATAGCCTTGATGGTTTTATCAGTCATGCTTTCCGGTTTGCCCTCCTGTACTCCAGCAGCCACTTGCGGTATGTTTCATCGTCGGCCTGCTTATGCTTCTGGAACGTGGCGAACGTCTTCGGCACTTTATCACCGAGCGTTATCTGATAGCGTTCCCATTGCCTGTAGTCTCTGAGCCATTGCGCACGTGCCTTTTCCTTTTTTCGGTATGCCTCGATTTGTTTTTTGGTTCTCGGGTCAACCGAAAACGGATTTTTGGCCGGGTTTGAGAAATCCTTGATTTTCTGGATTTCTTCTGGTGTGCGCCCGGCTGGTGTCCACGGCAACACCAAGTGCAGGCAGTTTGGATGGATGTTGAGGTATGTATTGGTCAGATCGTCGGTTCCGTTTGGGTCTACCTTGCCGAACGCCACCGACAGCGGCGGGAAATCCGGGTCTGTTCCTGATCGGCTGTATACTCTCCCCTCAAACGGTGCGCACAGGCCGCATGTCGTGCCATGTGCTGAGATCTTGTACAAGTCGTGTGCCTCATCTGCGGTCAGCACAGCAAGCGTCTCGGCTTGTCTGGATGTCGTGCGGGCACACATCGAGCAATATGTATGCAGACTCCAATCTCGTCCCGCTCGGTCGGTAAAGGCGATAACGCCATCCCGACGCAGCGCAGCGACAAACTCCGGCAGCGCCTTGTATACGCCTTTTCCCTCTGCCGCCGTCTGTGCAGCAAATTCCAGCGCGGTGGTCCGTGTCCGATCATCCAGCGGGCCGATCAGGATATCCTGCAATCTGGCCTGCGCGGTCTGCGCCGCCTCTGTGACCTCTGCCATCAGGTTGGTCACCAATGTGTCCACGATAGACATCTGGGTTGACGTCAACACCTGTGCATTCTGGTAGCCTGCAATGTGTTTCTCTACCGGCTCCAAGATTTTCCGCGCTTCCGGAACACGCACATAAAACTGCTGTTCGACCATCCTAGGCGTGTACGTCCAGCAATCGTCAATCATGGTTTGGAGTATCTTCTGGATTCTCTCCAGCGCAGCGACGGCGTGGTAATCCACCAGCCCTCTCGATCGCAACCGTCCAATCTCTCGGATGATGTTGCTCTCGGCCAGAAGGTAGATTTCCCTCAGTTTGTCAAGTGCCGCCTCATTCGGCGGCTGTCGAATCAGTTTCGCCATTGGGTTCCTGCTTCATGTTTCCGATCAGATTTTTGACTATCTTTTCTGCTCGCTCCATCACATCACCCATTCCGTATATCACAATCATGGTTGTGATGGTCTTGCATAACCGGTCAATCTGTTGCTGTTCGAACCGGTATCCTCCAACAGACTGATCTACTCCTGATATTTCCAACCGTGACGGCTGTTCATCAAGTTGTTCGATCTTAATTCTGTACCCCATGATCTATCTCCAATCTCAAATTCACGTCTACACTCTTCGCGTAAAACGTCACCGTGATTTCCGCCTCTTCACGGCTCGCGTGCTTTACCTGATAATCCTTGACCTTGTTGATCTCTCGTCCGTTGATATAGACTCTCGTTCCGCCTGCACATCCTTGCGCCGAAAAAAAATTGTCATTCATCGGTTACGCCCTCACTTTCGTCTGCCGGTGGCTGGCTGAATGAGATTCCGGCCAGCGGATCGCGCAGCGCGGTGGCATCCTGATACGTGCGCCCCGCGTTGGCCTTGATCTGCTCGTCCGTGATACTGTCAAACATTCCCGTCTCGTCGGCCAGCTTTTTGAGTTCCTTCTGAGCACTTCCCTGGTCAAGCAGCTCGTCCTGGTACGCCATTGTGATGGTCTCGGCCTTGGCTTTGGCGATCTCCGCAACCTCTTTGGCTGTCGGTGTCCAGAGCGGCGGGAATGCAATGTCCAAGCCCTCGGGGATCATACCCCATGCACTCATGGTCATAATCGGCAGCAGCTTGTACAGGATCGGCCGCAGCGACTTTTCTCGCAGCGTATCCACATAGTCATAGTAGTTTTGCAGATCGCTCTCTCCAGTGGCGTTCATTCCGGCCGGAGAGCGGCCAAACAGTTTGGTCACTGGGATGCGCGAGGCGCCAGCAAGATCCAGACACATACTGTCATACACGTCGCTTAGTCCAGAGAACTGGGCAAACTGTGTATTGGTCATCGTATCTCCCTTATTGACAAGCTGGATACCAAAATTGTTTTTGACTGCACTCTGTGCCTGCATCACACTCCAGAACCTCTGCTGCTGTTGGCCAGAGGTAATCGAGAACAGCTGATCGAGGTTTGCGACCTCCATCCGGTCTACATTGGCGCGGAACGTCAATGCAGCCATATTCGCCGATACGTTGTCATGCTTGACGATGTCCTTATAGATTGCCTCCACCTCAGACTCGCCCCAGTACATCGCGGCGATTTTTTCCAAGTATGGCAGCTCTCTGCCCAGAAACCTGATGATGCGCGAGTGATGCACCCGTGTCAGCGTGTCTCCGTTTTCCATTGTGATCGAGTAGTACGCGGGCAGCCCGAATTCCGGGTCACCGATGTCCGTGACAAGCTCCACGTCCGGCACAATACCGCACCAGCGATCCAGGATGTACAAGCCTGCGAATGTCCCTGGCATGATGGTTTCCAAATCCAGCGGCTGATCCATAAGTGTCTCATGTCCACGGATGAGGATGAGCCCGGCTGCGCCGCCGTACAATCGTCCCCACCGCAATCCCGCATTGACTCTGTCCTGGATCTGGGTCATACGCTGCACCCGGTCAAACTCTGCCAGATGCTCCGGAGAGATCGCACCGGTCAACGTAAACCAGTTTTTGGTCATGTCGTCCGGGATGATTCCCACGACGTTTTGCACGACCCAGTTATCACGGTACAGGCTATTGAGCAGCGCATAGTTGTCGGATAGCCTGGTTAACGGGTACTCGGTCGCCTCCATCGGCGACTGCGACCCATACCCCAGCCGAAACAGCGGGTTGGAGAACGCATCCATTACCTGCGATGCCTGCATGGTATTCGGTTTTTCGTCTGCCGCGCGATTGACGCGGCGTTTGTTACGTCTGGACATTTATCCTCCAATCCGGCAGCGAGTTCACGTAATAGCGCAGGGCGTCCGGTGCGTGATCTTTCTCCTTGACCGGCTTTTCCTCTCCTCGGTCGGCGGCCTTCCGATCCCACGCATACACGCCCAATTCGTCGATCAAGGCCGTGCACTGGTTTTTATTGATCTGGATGCACCTGCGCACAAACAGCTTCGATGTGTTTCGAATTCCGTCTATCACATTGTTTTCAGCCGGCACAACGTAAAATCCCCGGCTCTGCAGCTCCAGAATAAATGATGCTGCCGACGGGTCCACGATGATCGTGCAGTAGTTGCTGCCCATAAATTCGACCATATCATCCGCATATTCTGCGTCGGTCTTTTGTCGGTGCTCTTTACGGCTGTCCCAGCGGTACTCCCGCTCGACGCGGATGGTCTCTCCATCATCGTAGATGTCGAGGAACACACACGGGTTGGTCGTACCGTAGTCGCACGCAATCGTGCGCGTGGATCTGTCAACCAGATCAATCGGCGGTACGTCGTATGTATTGGCATCCTGCCGGAACATATCATAGATCAGGCCCTCAGCAGCGCGGCGCAGGCCGCGGATATCTCGGTCATACCACAGGCTCGTTTTGTCGTATGTGCTCAGCGCGCGACGCAGCTGGTCATCTCCGATGCTCATGTTATCAGCGATGGTAAAATGCCCATAGTTGTACCCATAATTCGGATTCCGTTTCTGGGCTTCCTCATGGTGTTCCAGCACATCCTTGTAGTACCAATGCCCCTCTGCTTTCGGGTTGAGGTCATGGTATATCGTGCGTTTGGGGCTGGACAGTGTACGGTCAAATGACTCTTTGATAAATTCCGGCGTGCACTCGTTCGCTTCAGTGATATAGGCCATGCCGTAAGTGTTACCTTTGATGAGCTTTTCGTCTCCAGATTTTCCTCCTCCGGAGATCAGGACGATTTTCTCCCCGACCGGTGTCCGCACATACAAGCAGTCTCGGTTCTGATATTGGCCGGCGCGGCAGCGTCCCTCGAAAAAATTCAACATTCCGAATCCATCACAGTCCAAAATATTAAGTCGGGCTGTTGCTGTAGACACTCCAGCAATCAGGTGTATACGGCTTGGATGGGTCTCCAGCTTCGCGCAAAACGCCATCGTGATCAGGACGTTTTTTCCTCCGCGTTTGCCTCCCTCAGCCACGTTGAGCCATGAGTCAAAACAGCGATCAAAAAAACGCATTTGGTTCTGGCTGAATGGTGCGGGCAAATTCATCGGTCATCGTCCCCCTCAAAGTCCTTGAGGTTGCGATCAGGCGCAGGATGTTTGAGCAGTTCCACCAGCGCTTGCATATTCCCTTGCTGCTCCTGTTGGGAGTCCGCTGGATTCGCTCCTTTTTCACGCCAACCTGAAAAATTGTTGACCAGGCTAAACTTTGCTCCTTGCACGCCTTCCCGGTCAAACAATCGCTCCTCTGTGTACTGTTCAATCCTGGTTTTCGCACGCGTGACCGTGTCAACAAAATTGTCCTTTGCTTGGTAGTTTAATAGCGCCTGCCTGGAGGTGAATCCGAGCGCAAGCGCCAGCCCTGTTACTGTTGGCGGGCGTCGGTTGAGGTAGATCGGGGCACCGTATTTATCCAGTACGGCCTTTCCCTCTTTGTCCGTGAGCAGCTCCCCTTTGCATTCCTCGAAATATGCGTCGATTGCTGCCTGCATCTTTTTCGGACTCTTATACTTTGGGGTTCTCCCCACGTTTTTCACCTCCGTCCTGGTACGGCTTTAGTCGGGATTTCTCCCGGCCTCTGCCTTTTTCAGATAAATTCTCGCCCGCACAGGCGTTGAGAGTCCCGGGAATCGAACCCGGTCAAGCCCTGTCGCGGCTCTCATATGTAAAAGTATACAATTATTCCATTTCAAATTTATGCATGTTTTACCATAATATGTATTTACAAATACATAAAACATGGTATAATAAATACATAAACAAGAGAGGAGCGAGAGATATGTATAACAGACACGATATCATGAAGAACGCTTGGAGCATCCGCCACGAGAATAGCGTCAGCATGAGCGTAGCGCTCAAGGCTGCATGGGCACTGGCCAAGGCCATCAAGGCCGCCGAAGAGCTGGCTTCCGAGATCGACTGGAACACCAAGGTCCGCGTAAATGATTGGGTTAAGGCTGGTCACTCTCGCACCTATGTTGAGGTCGCTGTTTACACCAACGCGTGGAACCGCAAGCGTACCGAGAAGATTGGTTACGTTAACAACCTGACTGGCGAATTTATTGCTGCATAAAAGAAGGAGATCATCATGGCAAACATGACTATGCAACAGATTGAGCAGTGGACAAACCCAAAGTACCATCAGATTATCCGTGATCGCCGCACCGCAAACTCGGATACCCCGGAGTCCGCCCCCCTCACAGGTTACGACATTTGGATCAATGGTTGTGACCTCATGTGTAATCCTGACTTTTGGGTCCGTATCATCTACGCAAACCACGGGATGCTGGGTCACGAGCGCGAGCCTGTATACACCGATATCCCCGCAGTGGAGTCTGGCATGTATGACGAGCTGTCGGTGTCTCTCCCTGCTGGGTGGGATTGGAGCGAATCTGTGGACGGAAGATTGCTCATCTGCTCTCCGGATGATGTACGGTATTACGTTGATGAGATTATCATGCATGTAGACGGTCAACCGTGTCTGTGCTGGTATGATGATACCGGCCGCCACATCACCGCACTTTGAAAGGAGATATAACCATGACAACCCGCGAATCTTATATTTTTGGATGGGTATTTGGCCGTATCAATGCCGAGTCCCCCAAAAATCCTGTTGGTGGAGACACCACTCTGGCAGCCCAGCGTCCCTACTCTGCGCTTGCCAAGGTCATGCAGCAAGGCTTTGCTCGTGGCTTAATGGCTGCCATTGAGCCGGAGATCGGTCGCGCACTGTGTGAGATCGACAATATAGACTACCAGACTGCTGGGGGTTCCGAGGCCGTCCAGCCGCTCGATATGCAGGCATCTTGGCAACTCGGCTATTACGCCGGACTGTACAAGCGTCCCATCCCCTCGCAAAGTTTTGACATTGGTGCAGCTCGCAAGGCTAAAAAGATGACCCAAACACAGCTTGCTGAGTTGATGGGCGTCGATCAGGCTCATATCTCCCGCTGGGAGCGCGGAGAGGTTAAGCCCACCCCGGAAAACCTGACAGCTCTCAAAAAAATATTACTTGATTGATTCCCAACCCGGCCCTAGAGGCCGGGTTTTTTGTCACCCTTTGCCCTCCTGCAGGCATTGAGGTGATATACCTCTTGCGAGGTATGCGCCGTTTTCGCTCGGCTCACGTCCGGCTGGTTACGGATGGGCTATGCCCAGCAAATTGACGGCATGGTGCATCAAACTCAAACCCAGAAGGAGATCGCAATTCACTTCCTTTCGTTTTCAAGTTTTTCGCCGTCAATAATTGTTAAATGCGGGTGATGATTTGCACATCACATGTCATCATTATAAGGTTTTAAGCTATGCGTCTTTGCATCTCGCGTAACGCTTCGCAGATGAACATACCTTTATGCGTCTACAATTACAATCAAGCCCGCCCGGTGTGTATTCTGGCTTTAATTGTTTTACATCGCTACACACTAACGCTCTATTCCGCCACCGCATTTATGGAGCTGCCGAGAGGATTCGAACCCCCGCCCTGCTGATTACAAATCAGCTGCTCTACCAACTGAGCTACAGCAGCATGTCACGGGCGGCCGGAATACCGCCCGAAACTATGGAGTTGATTGCCGACCGTCTGGTCTGGAGCGGATGACGGGGTACGATCCCGCGCGGCCAGCTTGGAAGGCTGGAATGCTGCCAATTACATCACATCCGCATACATCCCGCTCGACCTATTATCTGATATCAAACCAGATCGTCAACAGCCGAGCAGGTCATCAAGAAGGAGACATACCACGAACGGCTCATGCACCGTGCTGCGGCATATGGGCCGCCGAGCGGCCCGTGAGAAAGGAGGATCAATGCATGAATATGATCGTGACGGGGATCCCGCCCCGCGAATGCAGGGCGGGTGGATACAGAAGAGATGATCTCAGTGGCTCGACAACCGGCGGTGGTGGTGGTTGGGGCCGGTTGTCTTACCACTGTCTGCATCATATCACAACTCAATGGACGAAAAGTGCCAACTTTCAAATCAGGTGCATTTTATTCGCCATGATATCCATCACCCTGGCATTCCAGCGGCGTGCTGTGCGCTGGCTGATCGGCACCTTATCAATGACACCCCAAAAGGTATATCGTCCCTCAAAATACAGCATCCGTACGAACCTCTGCCGCTGCGCTCCATCCGGCATCCGTCCGAGCTCGTCCATCATATCCTCAACCGCTTGCAGGCGAGCAGCTTCATTGTCCGTTCTGTGCGTCGACGGCTTTCGCTTAATCTCCGGGTATGACCGCAGCACCTCCCGTATGTATGCCAGTTGACCCCGCTTGCTCATTCTGGTTTCTCTCCCGTTTTCAAATCAATAAATCTCAACTCCAATCTCCTCCCGCTCGGCATATCTTATTCTCTTTCGATAGTCCGATAGTTCCCGTGCTTGTCCTGCTCCAGCGTGATCGGTGCACCGCATTCCAAGCAGATGATTTCATCAATCGGTTCCGTGTTATTCGTACGGTAAACCCATGTATTTCCGCACGCGCTGCAACGTGCGACAATCTTATCCAGATCTATAAGCGGTGTGTGTTCTCCGCACGGGCACCAGCTGCTTCTGATCCGCTGCCGGGCGTTGAATCCTCGGATTTCTCCGCATACATCACACCGAATGCGCAAAAATCCTTTGTATCCCTCCTGCTCGTCCTGATCATCCTGTGCACGTTCCGGCCGCGAGCGGGTCTCCTTGACGTCGATCACCGATTTAGGGGGGGCTGTGTCCTGTGCGTCTTCCGGCTCTCCCGCTTCCTCCGAGGCATCCTCCTCAACTAAATCCTCGTCATCTTCATATTCACGCTCTACCCGAGTGTCCTCGTCCAGCTCCTGATCGGGTTCCGGCTGGTTGTTCAGCAGCGCATCCACCAGTGTTGTAAACCAGACCTCCGCGTCCGGCCTCGGCATGTCGATCTTGAGGCTCTTGCCCGGGATGCTCACACATAATTTACAAGTTTCCATGGTCTTCCTCCAATTCGGTCATCCGTTATTTGTTTTTCGGCAGCCCTGGCAGCGGCATCCAGTGCGTCACCACTGGTCTCTCCCATTCCGGATATTCGTTTACAAGCCACCCTTCTTCTCCAAAATATCCTGCCAGCATAATCGCTTGGCACAACGTAATATTCTCGTGTGGCTTTCCGGACACAATGGCCAGCACCGTTTCTCCGTCCCTCTCATCGTCCGGCAGACGTTCATCTGCTTTGATCCATTCTGCTGAGATGACATTGGCGGTCGGCGCACTTGCGACAACCGCTCGAGCCGACGCAATCCCTGCCTGAAACAAGTTTATTCTCTCATCTGATGTAACCATCGCTTCGAGCAGCGCTTCTCTCTCGATATACTCAGTCATTCCCGTTCTTCTCCATTTCCACAGCCTTTTCGGCATCTTCACGGCTCAGGAATACGGTTTTCCCGATGCCGGAAAAGTCAATTTCGTATCCCTTCCAATGTTCATACATTCTGTCTGTGTGTGTAGAAATCT
>NZ_NFKK01000023.1:0-31619 GCF_002160355.1 Butyricicoccus pullicaecorum | reverse complement strand
TACAAGGTACAAAAAATCTTTGCCTTCAGCGATTTTTTGTACCGCGTGTCAATTTCATCAGGAAATTGACCAAGGTACCAACCGCTAAAGTTTTTTTAAGCGCTCACCTTTCGGTGAAGTGCTTATTTATTTTACCAGACTCACTTTCGTTTGTCAAGCTCTTTTTAACTTTTTTCGAAGTTTTTCGCGCTCCGAATCGCTAAATCTGAACTTTTCCAAACTTTTCGTCCGGTTTCGCTGCCCGTGTGGTCAGCTTATTTATAATACCACACCGGGAAGCCCGTGTCAACAACTTTTTTCTACTTTCTTGACCCATTATTCAAAAAGTTTCAAATCGTCGTGACGCTTCTTTCATTGTGGTGGCCGTCTCTCGGAGACAGCTTATATAGAATACCACTCCAGGCATACAATGTCAATCCCTTTTGCACAAAAACCGGAGATATTTTTTGTGCACCCTAGCCAGCCAAAACCAGCCCGGGTGCGCAGGTCAATCTTCTCGAATGACAATGCCAAGCAGGCGTGCAAGTCCAGCTGCCTGCCGCTCGCTCACCATCATGCCGCGCAGCTCCTGCCCTGCCGCCTGGATGCCCTCCAGCGTGCAGCGCGAAAAGTCAATGCCCGACAGCGGTGTTCGAAAGAAGTTCACACCGTCAAAGTCGCAGTCCTGTGCGGTGAAGTCCTGCAAAGCGGCTTCGCTCAAACGTGCCCGCATCAGGCGGCAGCCTTGCAGGGCGGTCTTTTTCCACCGCGAGGCGCAAAAGTCGCTGTCCTCCATGCGGCAATCCTCAAAACATACGTCGTGCAGACCTGCGCCGTAAAAGTTCGCCCCGAGCATGCGGCAATCGGCAAACGTGCAGCGCGTCCATATCCCATTCGCGCAATTTGCGCCCGACAGCTCACAGCCGGTCAGCTTGACATCGGTAAAGCTGCATCGTTCCAGATTCGCACCGGTCAGGCGGCACTGTTCGAGCACACAGCGGTCAAAGGTCATCTCTTCCAGATCTGCGTCCGACAAGTCCAGTCCCTTTAAATGCGCACCGCGTACCCGTCCGTCCCGCTGGCAGGCTTGCCAGTCGATCGTTTCATCCAGTACGCGCGGCAGTTTGGGTGCAGCCGGTTTCATCCCTCCACCTCGCAGATGGTCAGAATGTCACGCGGATGCGCCAGCCGGTAGGTACACGGCAGGTCGGGCTGATGAGTGCCCCACAGCGCAAGCCCGCTCGCCATGCCCGCCGCCTCGGATGCCTGCATATCGCCGGGGCTGTCTCCGATATAAATTGCATCCTGCGGCGCAATGTCCATCCGCTTCAGGCACTCGATGAGCGGATCGGGATGCGGTTTGTGCAAAACCGTGTCCTTCTGACTCACGATGGTGTCAAAATATGCGGTCAGTCCGCGTGAAGTCAGTCCCATGTCCACACCGCTCACGCCGCGCGAGGTCACAATGCCCATACGCACGCCGTTTCGGTGCAGAATCTCGATCACTTCGGTCAGTCCCTCGAATACCGGGGTCGTTTTGAGCGCGTTGAGCGACGCTTCATGCCAGCGCGGCTTGACCCACGCGGCCTGTTCCTCGTTGCAGCCCAGAAAACGGATGCCGTCCGGCCCGGTCATGCCAAAGGTCTTGAGCAGCTTGTCTTTCGGCGGCTCAACGCCGGTCGCCTGAGTCACAAGCGCCGAAAGCGCGGTCATTTCGTCATGTTCGGTGTCAAATAACGTGCCGTCGAAATCAAACAGCACTGCCTGATAGCGCATAACACCTCTCCTTTCGGTTGGTTCCATCTTTTTCGTTCAGCCTTATGATAGCACACCCGCGCCGGACGCCGCAACGATATTTTCCGTCCTGCGCTTACGCGATTCACGCGGCGTGTACGTTGATTGCCACAATCTCAGGTGCATTCAGGAAGCGGAACGGGTATCTGGTCATGCCGATTCCGCTGCTGGTATACATCTGTAAGTCTGCGTCCGTCCCGATCTCCTGCGCGTCATAAAATCCCTTTCGGAATTCTCCCGACCCGGCAGGCAGCAAGCGGTCGGTCAGCACCAGATTTTGACTGCTGCTCTCGATCTTTTGCGCGATGACCGGCTCATGTGCGACAATCACATTGAACGCCTGACTTTTGAGCGTGTACAGCGAATCGTCCGTCTGTCCCATCAGCAAGTCATCATAGCCGATCACGCGAATACCGTAATCGGACAACAGCCGGCTCTCATCGTCCAAGACCTCGAACCCGCTCGCCTCCATCACATCCTCGTAAACACGCGCAGCGCCTCCGCCGTAGTCATGGTTTCCCCAGACGGCAAACTTGCCCGCCTTTGCCTCGATCTCAGCAAAAGCAGCCGAAAGGCTGGATAAATCCATCTGGTCGCGGTCTCTGAGATAGTGGTCGAGCAAATCCCCGCCGAAAACCACAATATCCGGTTCCAAGGCGTTGATTTGGTCGGTGATCTTGCGCGCATGGCTGATGTCATAGTACTGGCCGAAATGCGTATCGGTGAAAAATACGATCTTGCAAGGCTGGGTCACCTGGTCGCTCTCTACTTCCACCGAGCGCACGACAAGCATGTTCGGTTCTACCCAGTACGCATAGGCCAGCAAGCCCACGCATGCTAGGCACAGCAAAAACAGGGTCAAAAACATCCTGCAAATCCATCTGAACATAGCATTTTCCTTTCAGATTTATTTGATATCTCTGATTGCCAGTTTACATGACCGGTCAGAAATCTGTCAAGAGACGCAGGGTATTGGTGCAAAATTGTTTACAAAAAAGCGTGCACGACCGATCAGCCATGCACGCCTTAACGACATTATTATAAACCGAGTAAATGTTTGAGGAATACAAGCAGGGAGAGAATGGTCTCTATGCAGACAACGATCGTCCACCCCGACCACTTTCCAGACTGCTCGCTCATGCGCTCGACCAGATTGCTGCCAAAGACCAGCACACCACTCAGCCAGACATACCAGTCAGGCAAGACATGCAAGACCACACTCAGCACAAACAGCACGACCGCCACAGCAAGTGCAAGATAAATCAAATATTGTTTCATGCGCGTCATAATTAAATCCCTCCCGAGTCGTGCACGCAGGACGCAATCCTATTCCGTCCATTTCAATCGACAATAAATTTGAATTCATGCTATCATCTTTCCGAAAATAAATCAACACAATAAAGAATTCTATATAAACAAAATTGTCTGTTGTCTTTTGTACAGCCTGTCTAGCCTCGAAAAAGGGTAAAAAAAGAGGAGCGGGATTTCCGCTCCCCTTGGGGTTCTTTTAAGCCGCAGTCGCGTTCTGCGCCTCGGCGGGCAGTTCAAAGTCTTCCACCGCGTTGAAATTCGAGCAGGTCAGAGACATAGCCGCCTTGGATACCGTCATGGTCATACCCTGATCGGCTGCACCTTCCGCTTCCAATGCGTTTTGCACGATCGAGTCAATCATCTGGCTCATGTCCATCTCGTACTGTACCGGGTAGCCGTCTGCATTGATCCAGACGCTCATAGGCAGGTCGCCCAGCTCGGACAGCATAGACTTGATCGCGTCTTCCGATACGTCGGTGCCGGTCTGCCCCAGCGAGCTCAGCACGCCGCTCTCCTCGATGACATCGTACAGCTTATCGCCCTTGATGACACCGGTGAACTTGGTCGCGTCCGCACCGCCGACCTGTTCGGTGCCTGCTTCGGCAAAGTCTGCTGCGCTGTCCAGATACAGTTCGAGCGAGTCTGCCGCGTCATATTGTCCCAGCTCGGCTTCGGTCACCGACTGCTTGATCCACTGACCGCCCATCTGCATATACACATTGGCCGTGTCGTCCTCGGACATGATATACAGTTCCACGTCCTGCACGCCGCCCAGCTCTTCGCCCATGTCGATCTGCATGGTGCCCTTTGCCTTGAGGGGTTCCTGGATGACGTCCATCTGCATTTTGGTGCTCATGTTGAGCTCCTGCGACTGGTCAGCCATCGCAAACGACATGCCGATGTCCTGCGTCATGTCGATGGACAGGCTGGTGAGCGCACTCATCTTCTCTTCGGCTGCCGCAACCCGCTCGGCCGGGGTCATGGCATCCGTACCGGAATCACCCGTGCTCTGCTGTCCACCTCCGCCGCACGCGGTCAGGGACAGGGTGAGGGTCAGCGCGGACAGCGCCGCCAATGCTCGTTTGGTCTTTTTCATCCAGGGTATCCTCTCTTTCTCCTGTAAAATCAGGACGGGAAATTTACGCTGGGGTTTGATTTTTGGGGTTTATACGCGGCTCCACTGTACGCCTTGACGGGTATCCTTAATCGCGATGCCCATTTCGTTCAGCAGATAGTCGCGGATGCGGTCGGCCTCGGCAAAGTCCTTGTTCTTCTTTGCTGCGGCACGCTGTGCGATCAGCTCCTCGATCTTTGCCTTGTCCGGGTCTTCGCCTGCGTCCTCATGCTTCTGCACGATGTTCAGTACGCCGGTCAGCTCCATGAACAGGTCGTATGCGCCCTTGAGGTATGCAAGGGTTGCGTCCGCATGGCTGCCCGAGTATGCGTTGATCTCACGCATGAGCTCGAAAATAGCAGACAGTGCGTTTGCAGTGTTCATGTCGTCATCCATCGCCTCGATGAACTTCTCCTTGTACTGCTGGAGGGACGCCAGTGCCTCGGCTTCCTCTGCGGTCGGGGTCTCGCCCTGTGCCTTGGAAATGCGGAATTCCAGGTTGTTGCGTGCCTCGTACAGACGCTCGAGAGACGCCTTGTTCATCTTGAGCGACTCCTCGGAGTAGTTGAGCGGGGTGCGGTAGTGTGCAGACAGCATGAACATACGGATGGTCTCGTAGCCGTACTCCTTGGCTGCGTCGCGTACCATGAAGAAATTGCCCTTGGACTTAGACATCTTCTCGTTGTCGATGGTCAGGAAGCCATTGTGCAGCCAGTAATGTGCAAAGGTGCAGCCGTTTGCGCACTCGGACTGTGCAATCTCGTTCTCGTGGTGCGGGAAGGTCAGGTCAAGACCGCCCGAGTGAATGTCGATCGTGGGGCCGAGGTACTTGTTGACCATCGCCGAGCACTCGATGTGCCAGCCCGGACGGCCTTCGCCCCAGGGTGCCTTCCAAGACGGCTCGCCCGGCTTTGCTGCCTTCCAAACCGCGAAGTCCATCGGGTCTTCCTTGATCTCGCCGACCGAGATACGTGCACCGGCCTGCAGATCTTCGAGCGGCTGATGAGACAGCTTGCCGTACTCGGAGAAGGTCTTGGTGCGGAAGTAAACGTCACCGTTCTCGGCAACGTATGCATGACCCTTATCGATCAGGGTCTTGACGATGTCGATGATGGCGTCCATGGTCTCGGTCGCACGCGGATGCACGGTTGCGCGCTTGATGCCCAGACCCTCTGCGTCGACAAAGTACTCCTTAATATAGCGGTCAGCGATGACATCGTAGGTCACACCTTCCTCGTTTGCCTTGTTGATGACCTTATCGTCAATGTCGGTAAAGTTCTGTACAAAGGTTACCTTGTTGCCGCGGTACTCGAAGTAACGGCGGAGCAGATCGAACATGATGAACGGACGTGCGTTGCCGATGTGGAAATAGTTATAGACGGTCGGGCCGCACGAGTACATCTTGACTTCGCCCGGGGTAATCGGTACAAACTCCTCTTTCTGACGGGTCAGTGTATTAAACAGCTTCATGGGTATCAGTCTCCTTTATCTTCGATGAGCATTTGCGAAATTTGTTCGGGTGTCCGCATCCAGCGCGTACAGCTTGTGATAAAATCGGGGTCTCTCACCTCAAAATGTGCACAGGTGCCCGGTTCCATGCGGGAAAAGTCGCGTTCCTCGCACCGGTACCACCCTTTTTCTCCGGTGAAGCGTGCCAGATGCAGCAGATAACGCCCGCGCCGGATGGACTTACTTTGGTCTTCCCGTCTGGAAACGACCAGGGCGTCAAACCCACGGGTTCGAGTATCGTCGTGATCAAATAATCCACCGGCGAGATCCAGGCCGAGGTCGATGAGGTCATCCCATCCCATTGTATGCATTCTCCTCTCAGAAAAAACAAAAAACGCCTCCTCGGGTACCATCAAAAACCCAAAGAGGCGGCCGAAAAAATGCGGTCGCGGTTCCACTCTTACGCTTCACTCAAATGCGCCTTAACGCGGCGCTGCACGCGGGGCATTACCCCCACCGCTCCCGGACGCACTTTCCCCAAGGCTCGACCGCGAAACTCTTTCAGCCCGAAACCTGAATTTTCGGGAGTCTCTCTCTTTGGCGGTGCGCCGAAAATGGGTACTCTTTCCGTTCATTGCGGATGGTATGCAATTATAGGTTTAGTATACGCAAATAGGAATGATTTGTCAAGGCGAAGCCCTGCACCGCACCCCCTATTGAAGTTTGGATCAAACCTTTTCAAAGGTTTGCGGGTTCTCAGGGCAGAGCCCTGAGACGCGCTCCGCAGAGCGCGGAATCCCCTCTTCATTTTCCCGATCTCCCGCGAGGGAAAATGAACTAAAAAATACAAAAAAAAGAAAACCGTTCCCAATGGAACGGTTTTCATGAGCGGCTTTCAGCCGCAAGAGAATCTTACCGCCTGCGGGCGGCGCTTTGAAACGAAAGTTTAGTTGATTCCGGCTTTAGCCGGAATCAATAGGGGTATTTCGCATCCTGCGGGATGCGACTCAGGGCTCTGCCCTGAGAACCCGCAGCCTTTCGAGAAAGGCTGGCGAAAGCTTCAATAAGGGGTGCGGTGCTTAGTCCTTCACCTTCTGCGGTTTAGACAGCAGCAAGATCATCGCCAAAATACACGCAAATCCAATCAAATCCACTTTGGTAATCGATGTCCCCAGCCAACAAACCGCGAACAATGCTGCCGAGACCGGCTCAACCGCCGAGATCATACTGCCTCGCGCCGGGCCGATGCGCTTGATGCCGTCAAGGTACATCGTAAACGTCAAGATCGTGCCCACAATGACGATGAGCGCCATATACCAGATGACTTCGCCATCCACCTTGACCGAAATCGTCCACGGACGCAGTACGATCATCTGCATGAGACCGCCGATCAGCATACCCCAGCCGACTACGGTTGCCGAGTCGTGTTTAGACAGCAGGTGTGCAGGCTGCAAGGTATAGACCGCGACGAACACCGCTGCGCACAGACCCCAGAACAGGCCTTGCGGAGATAGGGCAAGTGAAGTCGGGTCGCCGTGGGTAGCGATCAAGAAGGTACCGGCAAGCGCAAGGCACAGGCCGACGGTCTCACGCGCCGAAGGCAGTCGATGCTGCCGCAGGCACAGCCACAGCAGAATGAGTGCCGGGCCGATGTACTGCAAAACGGTTGCTGTGCCCGCGTTGGAATACTGCACGGCGGTAAAATAGGCGAACTGGCAGCCGCTCATGCCCAAAAGGCCATACAGAACGATGTGCACTGCGTCTTTTTTGTCCTTCCACACGTCAAAGACCGCTTTGCCGCGTGTCGCACCCAGAATAGCCAGCAGGATAATACCCGCGCTGAGCAGACGCACGGGCACCAGCCACGACGACACCATCCCCTTATTCTGGAACAAAAACTGTCCGCATGCACCCGAAAATTCCCACAGGCAGCCGCCTGCAAAGACCATCAGAACGCCTAAAGTTTCATTTGAAAGATAAGGTTTTCTCAACGTCTTCCCTCACTCTGCGCGTCCAAGTTCTGCCAGACGGTCACCGGTCAGGCGGTAGGTCGTCCAGTCATCCATGCGCTGTGCGCCCATGGACAGGTAAAAGTCGATCGACGGCTGGTTCCAGTCCAAGCACGACCATTCCAATCGGCCGCAGCCGCGCTCGACTGCGAGCTGTGCCAGATGGGTCAAAAGTGCCTTGCCGTAGCCCTTGCCGCGCTCGCTCGGCTCGACAAACAAATCTTCCAGATAGATGCCGGCACGTCCCAAAAACGTCGAAAAGTTGTGGAAGAACAGTGCAAATCCGACCGGTTTGCCCTCTGCCTCTCCGATGACAACCTCGGCTTTCTGCTTTTCAAACAGCCATTCGGTCAGCAGTTCTTCGGTCGCAACGACCTGATCTTCCATCTTTTCATATACCGCAAGCCCACGGATAAAGTGCAGAATCAGCGCAGTATCCTCGGGCTGTGCCATGCGAAATGTAGTCTGTGCCATATCAAAATTTCCCCTCTCGCAAGCAGAACGCCCCGCAGCCTTGCAGGACGTTCTGTGTTTCTCTTTTTAATGCTGCATGCCCAGAATCATACCCAGCACATACGGAATGAGCCAGATGACCCAGACAAAAATACTGAATTTATGAAAGCTCTGCTGTCTGTGCGCGTCCTTTTTGACCAGCACCACGGTCGCCCAGACCGCATGGAACAGCATGAGCACGATGGCGAGCAGACCGGTCACGCCATGCAGACCGGAACCACCGCCGCCGTTTTGCTTTGCAATCTGACTCATGACCGTCGTGCCCGTCGTGTCAAACACCAGACCCAGCCAGAACACAATCGCGTGCCATTTTTTCAGTACGCCTGCGCGGTGCTCCGCCCAGACGCCGATGGTGTAGCACACCAGTGCCAGCGTGATGGTCACGATCGCGATGGGCAGCAGATTGCCGACGACTGCAAAGACCGTCGCGTTGGTCGCCTCGGGTAAAATCATCGTATTCATGTTTTACGCCTTGGGACGCGTCGCACCCTCGGCAACCAGTGCCCAGTTGCGATGTAAGTAGTCATAGCCCGAGTAGATGGTTACCAGCGTTACCACCCAGGACACAATGGTCGGCAGCAGCATGAGCGTCTCACCGTCCGACAGGTTGGCCAGCCAGCCCGTGCCCAAGGTAACGACCGCAATCGCGCCTTCCGGATTGGAATAATTCGGGCATCCGACCGCACCGCGCAGTGCAATCACATACAGGAAAATCAGAATGATACCCGCAATCTGCACGCAGGTCTTGACCTTACCCGACCATGCAGCCGCCATGACCTGACCCTTTGCCGCTGCGACGTTGCGCAGGCTGGTGATGATGAACTCACGCGCCAGAATGACAAAGACCATCCATGCGGCAAACAGACCGCGCTCGACGAAGATAACAAGGGCTGCGGTCACGAGCAGCTTGTCGGCCAGCGGGTCGACAAACTTACCGAAATCGGTGACCTGATTGTACTTTCGTGCAATGTAGCCGTCCAGAAAGTCGGTAAACGATGCCAGACAGAACAGCACAAGCGCGATGGCGTCATACTTCGGACCGCCGAGAATGGCGAATACCACGAAAAACGGAATCATCGCGATGCGCACCAGCGTGATTTTATTGGCAGTTGTCATGTTGCTCAACCTCCCACGCGGACACCGGACAGATCGGCGCCCAGACTGTCGTCAATGCGCACGCGCACAAATTCGCCCGCGCCGCACGGCGTTTCCGATGCAAACCATACCTTGCCGTCGACTTCCACCGAATCGGCGTAGGTACGTCCGTAATAGAGCTGCGCGTCGTCGTCATAACCCTCGCACAGCACGTCCATTTCCTCATGGACACGGGACAGATTGTACTCGTCGATCACGCCCGACTGCAATTCCTCCACGATCAGACGGCGATTTTCCTTGGTCTCGTCGTCGATCTGGTCGGGCATCTCGGCTGCCGGCGTGCCCTCCTCGGGCGAGAACTCAAACACGCCTGCACGCTCGATGCGCACGTCCTGTAAGAACTCGCACAGCTCGGTAAACTCTTCCTCGGTCTCACCCGGCAGGCCGACGATCAGGCTGGTACGCAGTACCACACCCGGAATGCGCTCGCGCAGCTTGTTAATCAGTGCGGTCAGGCTGTCGCGGTCACCCGGTCGGCGCATGGCACGCAGAATGCGCTTCGATACATGCTGAAGCGGGATGTCTAGATACTTGACGATCTTGTCCTCCTCGGCGATCACGTCGATCAGTTCCTCGGTGATCTGGTCGGGATAGAGGTAGTGCAGGCGAATCCAGGTAAAATCCATCTTGCACAGCTCGCGCAGCAGCTCGGGCAGACGGCGCTTGCCGTACAGGTCGATGCCGTACTTGGTGATGTCCTGTGCAATGACGATCAGTTCCTTGACGCCTGCATCCGACAGTGCTCTCGCCTCTTCCAGCAGTGCATCATAGCCACGGCTGCGGTACTTGCCGCGCAGCTTGGGGATGATGCAGTATGCGCAGGTGTTCGAGCAGCCCTCGGCAATCTTAAAGTATGCCGTGTAGCCCGGGGTCAGGCGCTCGCGGTCGCCTTCCAGATCGGCGCCGTCCATCGGGCCGAAATACGCACGCTTTTCCTTGCGGCTGGCCGCCTCGACCGCCTCTACAATGTCCTCATAACTGCCCGTGCCGCAGATGACGTCAACCTCGGGCAGATCGCGCTCGATCTCCTCGCGGTAACGCTGTGCCAGGCAGCCAGTAACGACCAGACCCTGCATTTTGCCCTGCTTGCACTGGGCGGTCTCCAGAATGGTCTCGATCGCCTCGGCCTTAGCCGACTCGATAAAGCCGCAGGTGTTGATAATACCCACCTCAGCCTCGTTCATATCGTCTACAATCTCGCAGCCTGCCTGACGCAGTCGGGCAAGCATGTGCTCGGAGTCAACCAGATTCTTGGCACAGCCGAGCGAGATCAGTCCAACTTTCGTGTTCACAGACACACTCCTTTCTCAAAAACAGCGCGGCGGGGGCCGCGCGGTCTTTCTCGTGCTTTGGATTCTTCTATATTACAATTATATCGGATTTTGCGCAAGATGCAACCGGAAAGCAAATACTGGGGTATTTTTTCAGAATGTACCGATTTTCCGGTACGATTCGACCGTCCGACTTGACATTTTGACCGTTCTAGACTATACTGAAACTATAAAAAAGGGCGCGTTACCGGTAGACAGTTACGCCCTCAGACTATTGGTAAAAATGACCGTTAGTTTTGGACGACTGGGCGGTCATTTTTTCTTGCAAATCTGGACAATCAGACCGGCAAAACCTATGAGGACAAGGCAAAACTGAAATAGTTCGCTGTATGTCACCATAAGATCACCCCCTTCCCATTAACTGAGGGCTTGAGGGCAATAACCGCCTACCGTTATGTACGGCAACGCGCTGAAAAGTATTTTTCCTGTGTCTCAGAATAACACAAGAAATCCTATATTGCAACAAAAAGACCGCCTTTCGGCGGTCTTTTTTCACGTTTTATCGCCAAAACATCAGGAAAATCCAGATGGCCAGCGCACAGGCATACAGCCAGAAAGTCAAATGTGCCACGCGGTCGTGCTGTCGGTCGGCTTTGCTGCGGGCGGACATGCGCGCAAGCAGACAGAACGCCATGCCGACGATGGACAAAATCGCGCCGAACGGCCGCACGGCGGACAGATCCAGCAGTTCAGCGACGAGCAGCAGGCAGGCCAGCGCGACAACCGGCCAGAGAAATTTACGCATCATGGGGTGATCCCTCCCAAATGTTTGATGTTCTCACAGCACAAGACCGGCCAGCCGGAACGCATGGCTCAGCCAGATCAGGGTACAGACGGCAAAGCAGGCGACCGCGATCATCGCCGGACGGGCTGCCGCGTCGTTGCGCTGCCACCAGGCGACAATCCACAGCACAGCGCTTACGCACACCCCGGCGGTGACCGTCTTGGGCAGAACCGCCATCGCGAGCAGCAGTCCCATGTCTCCGCCCACCAGCGTGCCCAAGCTGAGCACGCTCAGCACGATTGCCAGGATGCACACGCACCAGTTGAGTTTCTTGAGCATAGCTTCCCTTTCTCAGTCGAAATCGGCATCGATGGATGCGCCGTACTCGTTGAGTGCACGGCGGATATCTTCCCACAGGAACCCGCGCCGCTGCAAGGCGGCAACCGCCTTGTTAACCTCTTTGCGGTCGGACAGATCGCCGTGCAGGCGCTTATCGAGCAGTGCGAGCATGGCGTCAAGGTCGGGCTCGCAGTCCTCCATGACCGCGTCCGCGTCGTCGCGCTCAATGCCGCGGCGGCGCAGCTCCTGCCGGATGCGCAGCGTGCCGTAACCCCGTCGGGTGTACGAGCGCACCGTGCTCTCGGCGTACTTGCGGTCATCCTGAAAGCCGTGTTCCTGCAAGTAGGCCAGCGCATAATCGGCGGCTTCCTCGGCGCAGCCCTTGTCGATGAGCTTTTCGCGCAGTGCCGATGCCGACAGCGCACGGTAGGACAGCAGTTTTGCCGCCAGATCGAGCGTCTTGCGGTAGACCTCTTCCAGCTCTTCCCGGCTCAGCGTGCGCAGGTCGGGCGGCTGCACGTCACGCGCACGCCGCATCATACGTCAATCCCGTCGTCTTCGTCGAAGTCATCGGCATCAATCGCAACCGCACGCGACTTCTCGGGCTTCTTTTCCTCACGCGCTGCCGGTGCTGCCGTGGTCTCCTCGGTCTCCTCTGCGTCCTCGTCGTCCTTGCCCTTCTTCTTGCGCTTGGGCGCGAGCTTGGCGTGATCGGCTGCAATCGCCTCGACGATCTTCTTGTGCAGCTCCTCGGCCTCTTCGGGGTGATCCTTAAAGTACAGCTTTGCGTTCTCACGACCCTGACCCAGGCGCACGCCGTTCATCGAGAACCACGCGCCCGACTTCTGCACCAGATCGTACTCGACACCCAGATCGACCAGCTCACCGGTCTGCGAGATGCCCTCGCCGTACATAATATCGAACTCTGCCTCGCGGAACGGAGGCGCGACCTTGTTCTTGACGACCTTGCAGCGGGTGCGCGAGCCGAGCAGCTCGGTACCGTTCTTAATGTGCTCGATACGGCGCACGTCGATGCGCACCGAAGCATAGAACTTGAGCGCACGGCCGCCGGTGGTGACTTCGGGGTTACCGTAGACCACGCCGACCTTTTCACGCAGCTGGTTGATAAAAATGGCCACACAGTTGGACTTTGCAATCGAGCCTGCCAGCTTACGCATGGCCTGGCTCATCATACGGGCGTGCAGGCCGACAAACGAATCGCCCATTTCGCCCTCGATCTCCTGACGGGGTACGAGCGCTGCAACCGAGTCCACGACCACGATGTCCAGTGCACCCGAGCGCACCAGTGCTTCGGCAATTTCCAGACCCTGCTCACCGGTATCCGGCTGGGATACCAGCAGGCTGTCGATGTCAACGCCCAGCGCACGGGCATAAACCGGGTCAAGAGCGTGCTCGGCGTCGATGAATGCCGCTTCACCGCCTGCCTTCTGTGCCTGCGCGATGGCGTGCAGGGCAACCGTGGTCTTACCGGACGATTCCGGTCCATAGATCTCGACGATTCGGCCGCGCGGCAGGCCGCCGATGCCCAGCGCACAGTCCAGACCGATCGAACCGGTGGAAATGTGGTCGACTGCCATGCCGGTATTCTCGCCCAGACGCATGACTGCGCCCTTACCATACTGTTTTTCAATCAGACCCAGCGCCTTGGCCAGGGCCTCCTGTTTGTTGGCCGCCGGGGCGACCGGCTCCAACTTCTTTTTATTATTAGACGCCATAAATAGGGTTCCTCCATGATTGTACGTTCAGTTCCTCTATTATAATGCACGGCGCGCCGATTTGCAAGCGATTTTCGAATGCCTGTTCGGTCAGGACAGGGGCACCCGGGCACACACGATGCGCGGTACGCCTGCGTAATCGGTCTCGACCTGCACCTCGGAAAGGCCTGCCTCCCGGCAGATCTCGGCCACGGCCTGACCCTGTTTCCAGCCGCACTCAAACAGCAGGTATCCACCCGGTTTGACGGCATAACGCCAGGTTTTCATCACCGTGCGGTAGAAATCCAGACCGTCCTCACCGCCGTAAAGCGCGAGGTGCGGCTCAAATTCGGCAACGTCGCGGTCAAGCTCACGCATCTCGTCGGCCGTGATATAGGGCGGATTGCACACCATGAGGTCGAACGCGTCCCGGTCTGCGTCGGCAATCGGCTCGAGCGCCGAGCCGATGACGCACCGATAGCGGTCACTGAGTCCCAGCCGTTCGGCGTTGCCGTTTGCCACGTCGACCGCTGCCGGGGACACATCGACCGCGACCGCCTGCGCGGCGGGTACTTCGTGCAGCAGCGCCAGCGCGATGCAGCCCGAGCCGCTGCACAGGTCGAGCACACGCGGGCTCTGCATGGTCTGCACCCGCTCGATGGCCAACTCGCACAGGCGCTCGGTGTCGCTGCGCGGGATGAGCACGTCGGGCGTGACGCGCAGCGTGATGCCGTAGAAATCCCACTCGCCCAGCACGTAGGCCAGCGGTTCCCCCGACAGACGGCGAGCGACCAGCGCCTCGGTTTTCTCGCACTCGGACGCGGTCACCGGACGCGCGCCCAGCGCGGGCAGCAGACGGCGGTCAATACCGAGCGCACACGCGGTCAGCTCACGCGCTTCCAGATCGGGCATCGGGATTTGTTCGGCTCCGACCTCGTCCAGCTGGTGCCGGACGTGCGCGAGCAGTGTTTTTATGTCTTCCATCTCTCTCACTTCCATGCGTCGCTGTCGTCGGGCGGGATGACCTTTTCCATGGACGCGATTGCAACCTCGATCATGCTGTCGTCCGGCTCAAATACGGTCAGCTTCTGCATCTGGATGCCCGGCCAGCGAATGGCGCGGCTGATGACGCCGTCATGTCGTCCGGCCCAGCGGTTGCACTCGTAAGCGATGCCGACCACGACGGGCAGCAGGACAAGGCGCAAAATCATGCGCAGCCAGACGTTATCCATCTGCACAAAGGCAAAAATCAGGATGGGAATGATCATCATGACGATCATAAAGCTGGTGCCGCAGCGCGGATGGAAGCGCGGCATGCTGCGCACGTTCTCGACGGTCAGCGGCAGACCGGCTTCGTAGCAGAAAATGGTCTTGTGCTCGGCGCCGTGATAGCGGAAGGTGCGCTCGATGTCCTTCATATGGGAAATCGACCACATAAAGATCAAAAACAGGATGATACGCACCACGCCTTCGAGCAGACTGCGCACGAAGTAGGGTGCACCGTCGGGCAGCACGCCCACGATGAGCGTGGGTGCGACCAGAAAGAGTGCGATGGGCAGGATGGTGCCGATGATCATAGCAAAACCCATCAGGATTTTTTCCAGTTTGTCCGACGAAATGTGATTTTCTACCCATTTTTCAAACCGCGACGGCTCGGTATCGACGCTGTCGTCGTCTTCGAAAAACTGGGCGGAATAGTTGATGTCGTTCATGCCGTCTTTCAGGGCGGTGAACAGGGTGTAGGCGCCGCGGGCAATCGGCAATTTCCAAAACGGGTGCTTGGGCTTGGGGGTCGGACGCTCCTGAAAGGTCAGGGTTCCGTCCGGCTTGCGCACGGTCACGCAGGTGGTCTGCGGTCCCTTCATGCTGATGCCCTCGATGATCGCCTGGCCGCCGATCGTGGTCTTGCGCACGCACGGCGGCATTTCGTAATGCTTCATTGGGTGTTCTCCTCTGCGATGGACGTTTCGACGCCCAGTGCGGTATGGACGTCGATGGCAGGAACGGACACGTAAACCGCCGTGCCCTCGCCTGCCTTGGAACGGATGGTCAGCGTACCGCCGTGCAGTTTAACGATCTCGTCGGTGACTGCCAGACCGATACCGCTGCCGCGCTCCTTGGACGAGCCTTTATAGAATTTCTCCTTGACGAACGGCAGCTCGGCTTCCGGGATGCCTACGCCGTAGTCGCGCACGCAGACCACGATGTTTTTGCCCTCGTGGCGCAGGTCGACTTCGATGCGTCCGCCCGATTTGCCGTACTTGACCGCGTTGTCGATGATGTTCAGGAAGACCTGTTTCATGCGGTGGCGGTCGCCGTTTACAAAGTAGCTGTCCACGTCGTCGGTGTGATAGCTCAGTTTCATTTCGGTGTTGGCGAGCATGTTTTCGTACATGTAAACCGCCTCGTACAGCTCCATTTCCAGGTCAAAGGTCTCAACCTCGAGCTTCATGCGTCCGGACTCGATGCGGGCGAAGTCCAGAAGCTCTTCGACCATACGGGTCAGGCGGCGGCTCTCCTTGTGGATGATCTCCAGTCCCTGCATGACTTCCTCGGGGTCGGTCGCGCCGACTGCGAGCAAGGTCTCGCTCCAGCCGTCGATCGCGGTCAGCGGCGTGCGCAGCTCGTGCGATACCGACGAGATAAAGTCATTTTTCATGCGCTCGGTGCGTGAGATCTCATCCGACATGTAGTTAATGGTGTCGCACAGCTCACCGATCTCGTCATCGTACGCCTTTTGCAGGCGCATCCCGTATCGCCCAGCGGCGATCTCCTTTGCGATGACGTTTATTTTGGTGACCGGCTCCAAAATGGACTTTAGGAAGTAGCGGTTAGACAGGACGACCAGTGCGAAAAACAGCAGGCTGACCGCCACCGAGAACAGCACGAAGTACATGGTCTGCTTTTCCGCGATGGCCAGCGAAGTGACCATGCGGATGCCGCCGACCAGATGGTTGTCCTCGATATAGAGCGGTGTGGTCATGCTCAGGACGCGCTCGCCTGTCATGGGGTCTTCACCCGTCCAGACCTGAATCACGCCGTTCTGTTCGCCCTCGTTCTTGCCGTCCCCGTCCTCGTCCTGTCCGAGCGCACGCGCCACGTCTCCGGTGACCGCCATCGTGCCGTCGTTAAGGCCCGATGACGATTTGAGGATGGTGCCCCGGTCGTTTAAGAACTGCAATTCGATCTTGTCACGCATGTTGATGTCAAAATCGCCGATGGTCTTTTCCATACCATAATAATAGTATTCCAGATTGGCCAGCCAACCGCTGTTATAGAAGTTGGTGGTGAGCGTGCTCATGCGATAGCTGAGCATGTCGTGGATACTATTATAGTAATAGCTGGAAAATCCCATGGTGACCGCGATGACGACCGCGGCCAGAATGACGACGACAAAGGACAGCGAGTTCATCAGCCAGCGGCCGCGCAGACCGCCGGGTGAGTGCTGGATACGCACCGTCCCGGGCGCAGGCGGTGTACCCGATGCCGCAGGCGCGCTTTGCTTGGGCCGGCGCCGCTCGATCAGTGCGGCGAGCCAGTCCTTTTTCTCGCGCTTTTTACGGGATTTGCTTTTTCGGTACTTCATTCCCCTCAGCCTTCCCACATATAGCCGAAGCCGCGCACGGTGACGATATAGCGCGGCGAAGCCGGATTGTCCTCGATCTTGATGCGCAGACGGCGGATGTTAACGTCAACGATCTTGAGTTCACCGACGTAGTGGTGACCCCAGACCATCTCGAGGATGTCGTCACGCGACAGCGCGCGGCCGACATTGCTCATAAACGCCTTCAAAATGCCGTATTCGATCTGGGTCAACTCGATCTTGACCCCGTTCTTGGTCACCTCGCGCGACCGGGCATTGAGACGGAACGGGCCCGAACGGATGCTGTCGTCCTCCTGGAAACCACCTCCGCCGACGCGGCGGAACAGTGCCTCGACGCGTGCAACCAGCTCGACGACCGAGAAGGGCTTGGTCACGTAGTCGTCCGCGCCGGTCATGAGACCTGTCACCTTATCCGACTCCTGCGTGCGTGCGGTCAGCATGATGATGCCCGCGCGCGAGCCGCGTGCACGCATGGTGCGGCACACCTCATAGCCGTCGATGCCCGGCAGCATGACGTCGAGCACGGCCACCTGAATATCGGGGTGCTGCTCAAACAGCTCGAGTGCCTGCTCACCGCTGCCCGCCTCGATCACCTCGAACCCTGCGCGCTTGAGATTGAGCACGACAAAGCTGCGGATATTCTCTTCATCTTCCAGTACCAATACTTTACGCTTCATTTGCTTTTCCCTCCTGTCACCACTGCGATGCGCTCCAGTCAACCGCAATCAGCGAAAATCGCTCATGTACCTGATCTTCGGTCAGTTTCAGGCTGCTGCTATTGGCTTCCGCCGGAATCTGTGCGACAAATACGCCCGAATCGGTCGCGTCCAGCGCGAACAACTCATCGGAAGCCTCGACCCGCGCGTTGATCTCACTCTCATCGCCCAGAATATAATAGATCGTGAGCAGCGGAATGGACTTGCCATCCGCGGCGTACACCTCAAAGGTGGTATAGTCGGTGCCGTCCTGCGAGCCCTTGACCGCGTGCACCGCGTCATACCAGTCCTGACTGATGCGGAAGTCCCATTCCTGACTGACGTTGCGGTAGGTGGTCTCGACGTAGGTCGGGTCACCGTCGGCGTTATACAGATACCAGTCGAGCATATAGACCGCGTCGCTGCCGTCCGACATGGAACCGACCATGTGCACCGCGCGCGGAATCTCGGTCAGGCCGTCGCCGTTGATGTCGCAGGCGTTGGCCGGTACGACGCGGTAGGTGCCCCGACCGGTGCCGTTCTCGGTGCTCAGCGCCAGATTGCGCAGTCCCTCTTCGGGCTGGTAGACAAACAGGTCGGTCTGCTGACCGCTGCCGCCCGATACCGTCTCTTCGACAAAGACCGCCGGCTGATTGTCCGCGATATAGCCGCTGTCCAGACGGCTGATGATCTTGGCCGATGCCGACAGCGGACTCTCGCTCATCAGCGTCAGGTCGCGATCCTCTTCATCATAGCTGTAAATGGTCGCCGTGCGGCGGTTTTCCTGTCCGGAAATCAAAAAGACGTTCTGCGAACCGTCACTGTCCAGATCGACGGTCAGCATACTGATATAATCGGTCTCCAGCATCACTTCGATGCCGCTGTCACTGTAATCGGCTGCAATCAGGTGACTGCCCTGATCGCCCGCCTTGTCCATACTCATCAAAATGCAGCGCTGTCCGTCCTCGGTCACCACCGGATAGCTGACCTGGCCGATGCGCACGCCCGTACCCTGGATGCGTCCGACACAGGTGTACGACTCGTCCGACTGCTTGCTCAGCACCACGGCCTCGTAGGTGTTGCCGTTGGCCGGTGCGCGGAAGAAGGCGACGACCTCTTCCACGCCGTCACCGTCCAGATCGACCATCTGTACGGTGTTGCGGTTCTCGCCCTCGTAGGGTGCGTCCTCCACCGCGTCGGTCGAGCGCACCCGCTCGAGCTCGTCGGAAATGGCCTGACGGTCTTTATTCGGTTTGGGCAGCTGCATCAAATCTACGCCGGTCTTGAGCGTACAGCCGCTCAGTGTCAGACTGCACGCGCCCATGGTCAGCAGACACAGCAAGCCGGCAAAAAATCGTTTCATGTCCGCCCTCCTTCGGGTTGTCCAAAATTTACTGATGTGCTTTCAGTGTATCATAAAAACCGGACTTTGAACAGTGGAAAAGGGATACAATCCGGTGTCTTATGGGTGTTTGGCCGCATCCGGTGAAACATGCGGTATGGCACAGAAAAAAGCGGGCTCCGCACTGGGACGGAACCCGCTTTTGAGGGAGTGACAGGCGCAGGGCTGCGCCTGCGGTACGCAGATGGCGGACTACTTGGCTTCCCCTTCCTGCCGCAGCCAGCGGTAGAAGGTACTCGGTGCCACGCCAAGCAGTCGGGCGGCCTCCTGTCCGGTGACCTCCTGTGCCAGGTACATATCGCGTACCTTATGGAATCGCTTGTCCTGCTTCCGCGTCGGTCGGCCAATGGCCACACCGGCTTTTTGCGCACGCGCAATGCCTTCGCTTTGCTTTTCGCGGAATCTGCGGCGGTCTTCTTCGGCCGCCTTTGCAATTAAGCGCTCGGTCAGCCCGTTTGTGAGCGAGCCAATCGTGATGTCTCCCCTGAGTGTTGTGTTAAGTATGCTCTCATCCAAACCCAGTTCGCCCAGATACCCAATCAGTTCGGCCTGGATCTGCGCGGAATCGTACTGCTGCAGTGCTGTAAACAACATTTTGGGTCATCCTCCTTTCTGCATGGGAAAGCAGGCGCTGTGCCAAAAGCAGGTTCTTTTCACCTTCAATATAGCATAAAGCAAAGGGAAAAACTACCTTGTTCTTGCGAACGTAGAAGTCTGCCGAAAATGTTTACAATTTTGCCATTTTTGTACGAGCCCCCGTGCATCTCACGCTTCGCCAAAAACGCCCTGTCGGTACAGCCCCAGCAGCTGTTCGAGCTCCTCAATGCGGCGGCTGAAGCGCTGGCCTGCGTCGGTGTCCTCGACCATCAGGCGGCGCGGCATGCGCTCGACGATGTGCACTGTGGTATAGGTTTCCGGACTCTCGAGGTCGTTTCCGCGGTGGAATGGACGGTGTTCTGCGAGCTGAATTTCGTGCGAGGAGGAGATCAAAGTGTAACCGGCAATACCGGTCTTGGAGCGGTACGCCTTGGAGATGCCGCCATCGATGACGAACAGGCGGCCGCCTGCCTTGATGGGCGAGTCGCCGTGCTTGACCGGTACGTGTCCGTTGACAATATGGCTGCACGCCGGGTCAAGTCCGAACTCGCGCAGGATGGCTTCGCAGAATTCGGGCTGGTCGTAATGCTTATAGTACGGGTTCATGTGCTCCTTTTGCAGCGCCTTGTCGTCAATAAAGTAGCGCTCAAAGGAGGTCATGCGGTCCTTGCCGAACAGCGGCGAACGGGCACCGCACCACAGGTACCAGATAAGGTCGACCGAGTCGGGCGCCTCAGAGTGGTAGGCGCGGCGCACGTGCATTTCCAGATAGTCGAGCAGCGCACGACCCTTGTGACGGCTGCCGCCCAGCTCGACCTCGGTCAGCGAGCCGTCTTCCTCGACCAGAATGCAGCCGTGATAAAGCAGCTTATTGTTTGCAATCTTGTACATCGCACCGTGACTCATAATGAAGTCCAAATGGGTGCGCAGGCGCTCAGAATGGCGGAAAGAGGCCTGGAAACCGTCTAAAAGGTTCTGTTCTTCCTCGGTCAGTGCATAGGGGTCCTTGGGGTCTACGGTCGGGAAATTGGTGTCGGTCAGCGGATACTCCTTGCCGCCGATCTGGATGGTGCCCTTTTCCAGATTCATCTTGTCGAGCAGCAGACGGCCTTCCATCTCGTACTCGGGATGACGGCGGATGAGCTGGCCTTCCAGCTTGAACATCATCACCGTGACCGCCTTGTGCATCTTGGCTGCCAGCGCGGGATCGACCGGGTCGAACTCGTTTTCGTCCAGCACGTGCGGCATGAAGCGCTCGCACGGGTCGTTCGCGTAGGTGGTTGCCGCGAACATGGACAGCGGACGGAGGTTGATGCCGTAGCCGTCCTCCAGACAGTCAAAACCGTTGTAGCTGATGGCGATACGCAGCACGCTCATCAGACAGACCGGGTTGCCGCACATCGCACCAATCCAGGCAACGTCGTGATTGCCCCACTGGATGTCAACGTCGTGGTGCTTCATCAGCTCGTCCAAAATACGGTCGGCACGCGGGCCGCGGTCGAAAATATCACCGATAATATGTAACTGATCGACGGTCATCTGCTGAATCAAATGACACAGCGCCTTGATGAGTCCCTCGGCACAGCCCACCTGCACCACGGTCTCGATCATCTCTCTATAATAGGTACGCTTGTCCACATCGGTGCCGTCGGTGTTCATCAGCTCTTCAATCAGTCCGGCATAGCGCGGGTCAATCGTCTGGCGCACCTTGCTGCGCGTATACTTGGCCGAAACCTCGCACGCAACGATCACCAGATGGTTGATCGTGATGGCGCACCAGTCGGCGTAGTTCTGCTCGGTCTTGCGCGCACGCGCCATCTGCGTGGTCGGATAGTAGACCAGCGCCGCCAGCGCAGAGCGGTCTTCCTCCATCATCGACGAGCGGAACAGCGCGTCGATCTTCTCGCGAATGACGCCCGAACCCGAGCGCAGCAGATGGATGAATGCCTCATGTTCGCCGTGCAGATCGGAAAAATAATACTCCGTCCCCTTGGGCAGGTGCATAATGGCGCGCAGGTTGACCAGCTCGTTGGTGACCGATTCGATCGTCGGAAATTTCTCGGCCAACAGGCGCAGATAGTTCATGTCATGCGTCAAAACAATCTTCCCTTTCTGTTTTCAAATTCCAAATCGGTTCTGAAACCAGAACCCCGTCCGTAATTGCCTTCATTACCTTAATGCTATCACACCCATATACCGGTTGCAAGGGGATTTTGCCTTTTCCTCGGCAGGAAAACCGGGAAAACTCTTGTGGAATGCTACTGTGCATGATAAAATAATAACGAGGATTCCTATTTGAGAAAGGATGGTAAATCCATATGTCCAAGAAGCTGTGGTGTCTGTTCCGCCGCCGCGATGCAGTCGGTACCAAGATCTGCGTTGCTAAGGCAGAGACCGAAGGCCGCGTTTTTGTCTGCCCCTACGCAAACGAAGTCGAGGCTGTTAACAATTGTGAAGACTATGCGTTCAATACTCGTCCTGAGGGCGAGGAAGAGGGCATCGAATAAACGTCTCGCAACTGTCCCGGGTCTCCGGCGCTCCGCCGGAGACCCTTTTTTCCCATTTTCCCGATCTCGGCGGTTCCTTTCTCCCGCCCCTGAGATCTCCCACCCCGAAAGGAGTATCCTATGTTATCCCGCAACAAACGGCGCCGTATGACCATCCGCGGACTGCTATCCCTGATTGTCGTTTTCGTCGCCGCCCGCGCGTTCCTGCGCGGCAACTACGAGCACCTCTTTGTCTGTGTGCTCACCCTCGCCCTGTTTACCGTCCCCATCTTCGTCGACCGCAAACTGGGCATCGATCTGCCGCCGGCACTCGAGACCATCATCTACTGTTTCATCTTCGCCGCCGAAATTATGGGAGAAATCAACTCCTATTACACCAAAATTCCCTATTGGGATACCATGCTGCACACCATAAACGGTTTTTTGATGGCGGCCATCGGCTTTGCACTCGTGGATATCTTTAACCGAAGCGAACGCTTTTCGGTGAAATTGTCTCCCCTGTTCCTCGCTATCGTCGCATTCTGCTTTTCCATGACCGTCGGCGTGCTGTGGGAGTTCTTCGAGTTCGCCGCCGATACCTACCTGCACATGGATATGCAGAAGGACTGGATTGTGCACGAAATCAACTCGGTTATGTTTAACCCGGACGGCCTGAACGTCGTCGAACACGTCAAAATTGATTCGCTCATCGTCAATGGTGAGGACTGGATTGCAAAATATGGCGGCTATATCGATATCGGCTTGATCGATACCATGAAGGACTTGATCGTCAACTTTATCGGCGCTGTCGTGTTCTCGATCATCGGCTTTTTCTACGTTAAGAGCCGCGGTCAGGGTAAGTTCGCCTCGGCATTTATCCCCCGCGTCCGTCGTACCCTCGGCCTCAAAGAAAAGAAATAAGCACCGCACCAATCATTAAAGCTTTCGCTCAAGCCTTTCTCGAAAGGCTTGCGGGTTCTCAGGGCAGAGCCCTGAGTCGCCCGTCGACCCGTAGGTCACTATCCTCTTTCCCGCGCTGTGCGCGGATAAAATGAGTGCTAGATGGCGAAATCCCCTCTTGATTCCCGGTGTTCGACCCGGGAATCAACCAAAAATAATCAAAAGAAGCGCATCCCGCAGGATGCGCAATCCCCCTCCGCGCTATGCGCGGTCATCAGCCCCAACCTACCGGATTGGGGCTTTTCTATTCCCTTTTTCTGCACCCTGCCTCTCGACACAGACAGTAAATGAAATTTATTATATTTAGCATTGACAATATATACCCCTCACGATATAGTAAAGATATCAAAGCCATCTTGTACGAAAGGAGTGAACTCCCTATGCTCAAAAAATTACTGTGTACCGCTTGTATCGGCGCAGCCTTAACCGGACTGTCCTGCGCTGCCGCTCTCGGCACAACCATATTGAAAATTCCAGTCACCCCATCCACGCTGTCTTATCGCATAGATGAACAAAGCTCGGTCTTTGGTCCACAAGACTATTTTGTCGCAAATGAAACAGTCTATCTGCTGGACTCTGCCCAGAATCGCATCTTAGCCTACCAGAATCACAAGCTGACAAAAACAATTTCCATATCAGATTTCACAGCAATCGATATCGCCGGGGATTCGCATACGCTCTACGCCATCGATAACCTATTAAATCTGTATCGTTACGACGGCTCAATCTTTGCAAAAGTTGCTTCTCTCACTCCAAAATTCGACGAACAGCTCTCAAACTTCCAAATCTCAAACGGATTCGGCTATTTTTATATGCCCGAAGGTGACCACGGCACGACCTATCAGTTCAAACTACCCGAACAATATACAGATCAGCTCCAAATCACCCAAACATTTGACGGTTATCGTCTGGACGATAGCACCTTCTATTACATGGACTATGGAGATACCGAGGAACTATTCTCTAAGTCGGGTACATTGATCGTCTATCATCCATCAAATAATCAGACCCAACGCATCCCCGTATCGTCCGACTACTATCTGGGGCAAGTCCAGTACCTCGGCAAAACGATCGACGGCCATCCGATGATTTACGTGGAGGAGGTCACACAGGACGAAACCTACAAAATCAAAACCAGGCAATCCATCCGTGTTCTAAATGACACTGGCAACACTTTATCTGCTTACGAAATCCCCAAACAAACTTTATACGCAACGAGCGCCTTTGCCTCGTTCGACGGTCATGTCTATGAATTGTCCAATCTCACAGATACCATTCAGGTACATCTGCTGAGCGATATCACCGCTCGGTCTACCGCTCCCGCCCTGTCTATCGCTGATTTGGCGCGTCTGCTCTTACAACTGCACGGCTTGCCAGTATAAAGAATCCCTCCCGCTCGGGAGGGATTTTTTATGTTCATCCTTTATAATAAATATTCACATCAAGCATCTGAATGCATTCGATCCTGCCGTTCTTCTTCCCACCAAGCAGCAATCCAATTTCTAAAATCTTCCGTTCGATCTCCCAAAATCTCCTGTATTCTCTGCTTACTTGCCTGCGTGTTTTCATCCAAAGCAGCATTAAACGAACTCGCATCATCTGCATACACTTCGCTCAAATTTTGACAGACAAGGTGCTCTTTGAGACCCAATTCTTTCAGCGCTTCCATCTGCTCATCCGTCAAATCCAGCTTGTTCTGCAAGGCAGCTACATCTGCCTCGAGCTTATCCTCTTCTGTCCAAAACAAATAATATAAGATTTCTTTCCCCGTGTCCAATGGATTAACCGCACTCAAATTCTGGGACACGTCTACCGTATAATTGCCGTCAGGTGCTTCCGTATTTGGCACCAAAATAACTTCATTGTCTCCAATTTCATCCCAGTTCACCTGTTCTGGCGAATCAACCCATCTGTATGATAAGCCGTTCATAAAAAAATCTTTTCGTGCTTGCAAAACTTGTTCAACGATATCCACACTCCACATCATATTCACTGCAGAAGCTGTTCCCATTCCTGCTAGGATTGCTGTCATTGTTAAAATGCTAATAGAATATTTCCATTTCATGTCATAATCCTCCTTGTTTTACTTCTCAGGCATCTCAAATTCTCGTATAATCTCAATATATTACTTTAGATACTATATGTCAACAAAAATTTCCCATTGCTAATCATTGATTTTTCAAATCATATTGCTATAATAAAGCCATAACGAGTTATGTGAGGTTTTCCAATGGCCAGAGGAAAAAAGTCCGACAAGGATTCGGGTCACTCCTTTGAAGACTACTTCAAGCGGGCTGCAAGCCCTATGCTGGTACTGCATCTGCTCAGTGAAGAGCCGATGTACGTCTACCAGATGACCCAGGAACTCGAGCGCCGCTCGTTCGGCGTCTATACACTCTCCCTGCTCTACCCTGTGATTTATCGCCTTGTCGATCAGGGGTATCTGGAAGAGGGCGACAAGCAGATTTCTCCCGACAACCGCGTGCGGCAATACTATCACATTACCGATGCCGGACGAGAATACCTGCATTCCCTGTTCCCTCGTTATCTCAAGCTGCATCAGGCGGTGCTGGACATCATGGACGCAGGAACCGATCTAGGAGGAACCAACCGATGAATGGCTCGCAAGCGTACCTTTCGGCAGTAGAACACGGGTTAGACTGTCCGCGCAGACAAAAAAGATTGCTTTTGCAAAAGTTTTCCGACAGTACACTCTCTGAGCTTAATGGCTCTTATGATGAGCTGTGTGCGCAGCTTGGTCAGCCGGAAGAAGTCGCGGAGGCTTTGATGGAGTGTGTCGACCCCGAAGTCCTGTGCAAGAGTAAACGGAAGAAAAAGATCATCATTGGTATCAGTATTGGTGTTGTGATGGCTGTTCTCGTGACAGCAATCGTAATTTTGGGTCATTATTATTATAGAGCACGACCCTATGTGGAAGTAGATGGCCACTTTACCGTAATTACCACAGAGCCCGTCAAGATTTCCGAAGAAGAGATTTCTGATGAAGAATTTGAGCAGCTGATGAACGATGTCCATATCGATCCCAATCTTGGCAAAAAGCTGTCTGCTCCTACTCCCGAAGAATGCACCACGTATACCAATGCGCAAATTGGTTTTTCCGTTGCAATTCGCTCTTCGCTGTATGATTTTTTGACGATTCAAACCGAAGAAACAGCGACACGCTCAGAGGCAGCCTTCATTTACACAGCAGATGAAAGCATCGAACAGGGTGTTAGCTGCACGTTATTTTCTATTGTATCTGCTGCCCCGGATGAACCGTTCCCCGAAGATTTTATCGAGCTGGCTTCCACCGCCGATCGCAAGTTCTATCTGTGTACTTTGTCGGTGGATGATACGGATTCTCGTGACAGTGCGCTGTATCATGCGTTCGATACCTATCGCGGAGATTTTGAAAACATTCGTGAGTCTTTTCAGCTGCTCGAAGCTTAGTCGTTTTATCTATGCTCTTTGTTCATTAACACACTTTATTTGTGCAAATTGTACATCATTTCCCTTTAGATTCGTCCAAGGCGCAAATAGTATCCGGCAGTTAAGTCTGCTATACTATATTTATCCCCAAAGTCCAACTCGTTCTCTTTTCAAAAGCGGTCTGCCTCCGGCAGGCTGCTTTTGTTTTTGGGGACATTTATAAAAAAAGAAGCGCCGTCAGCAGACGGCGCTTTTGGGGTTTGTTTTGGTTGATTCCCGGGGCGGACACCGGGAATCAAGAGGAGATTCCGTGTCACACTCCTTTAATCCGCGCACGGCGCGGGAATAAGGATAGTGGCCTACGGGCTGCGGGACACGACTCAGGGCTCTGCCCTGAGAACCCGCAGCCTTTGAAAAGGCTGGCGAAAGCTTCCATGATGGGTGCGGTGGTTAACCGATACTTTCCTTGATCATACGGCCATCGCGGAGCAAACTGCGCAGGCGTTCGGTCTCGCCGTCGCGAATCGCGTCGCGGTAGTCGGTCAGGTGCTTAATAATCTCGTCGATCTCCTGTACCAGCGGTTCACGGTTGAGCAGGAACAGTTCGGTCCACATATCCTCATTGAGCTTTGCGACGCGGGTCAGGTCTTTGTAGCTGCCAGCCGAGTAGCCGTTATGTTTGAGCGCTTCGGGGCTCTTGATGTAAGCCGACGATACGACGTGACAGAGCTGAGACGTAAACGCGATCATATGGTCGTGCTGTTCAGCCGAGCAGCGCACGACGCGGCCAAAGCCCAGCTGATCGAAGAATCCCTCGACCTCGTCGACCGCCCACAGGGGGCTGCTTTCGGTCTGCACCAAAATCATGCTTGCATTCTGGAACAGGCTGGCCTCGGCGTAGGCGAAGCCGGAAAACTCCTTGCCCGCCATAGGATGACCACCGATATAATGTACGCCGTACTGTTTTGCGAGGGGCGTGATGGCATCGACCACGCACTGCTTGACGCCGACAAAATCGACGATGAGGCAGCCGGGTTTGAGCTTGCTCATGTGCTCAGTCAGCCAGTCGATGGTCGACTGGGGATACAGGCTGATGACCAGCAGGTCGGTCTGTGCGAGCACGTCATCCTCTGCGAAACCGTCCAGCGTGCCCTCGCGGATGGCCTCCTCAGCCACGGCGCGTGTGCGATTCCAGCCGTAAATCTTGCAGTCTGTATAGGCGCGCACCGCCTTTGCCATCGAGCCGCCCATCAGGCCAAGTCCGACAATTACTACATTACGAATCATAACGGTTCCTCCTCAGCAGGTTATTGATATGACGGGACAGCGGCCACAGCACAAGCCAGGTCACCAGCACGCCCGCCAGATTTAAGATCAGATCATCCACATCGCCGCTGCCGCAGGCGGTCACGACCTGCATAATCTCCACGCCCGAGATCATCAAAAACATGGTCGGGACGAAGGCGAACAGGTTGCCGAACGGTCGGCACAGGCTGGGCAGGAAAAAGCCCATCGGTGCGAACGCCGCGACATTGCCCCACAGATTCATCATTGCGATCTCGGGAATATAGCCCCGATTGTAGGCGCGAACATAGTTGCGGATGGTGTGGAAAGGTTCGAGATTGATGCCATAGTGCATTTGTTCTCGACCGAAAGCGTTGTCAAAAAACAGGATGTTGAGCAGCATCCAGACGTAGTAGACAAACAAAACCGCAAGCCATTTTCCCATGTGCCGCCGGGTCGGCGGAAAGACGATCGACCAGAGCGCGACAAACGCGGCAGCAAATCCCAGCTTGACCGGTACGTTCACGACGAAGCGCGGGTCGAGTTCGATGTACAGGTCGAGGGCTGTCACAGCCACCCACAGCACAAAGGCGATGGTTCGGACAAATTTCACGGAAAGACCTCCTTAGCGGATGCCAAAGCGTCCGTCCCTGCCATTATAGCACACGATGGAGAAGATTTCCACAGAAAAGCGCGTGCATCCCGGTTTTTGACAGAAAAAAAGGACGCGATTGCGTCCTTTTCTGTCATTTCTCAGCAATTTACCAGCGGTTTTTCTCAAAAGCCTGCTGCATCTTGGTGTAGCGATAATTTTTGACGATTTCCCACAGCGCATAGAACAGCCAGAGGGTCAGGAGTGCGGTGGACATCGTGGTGAGCAGGGCGAAAATGTCGTTTTCGACCAGTCGCAGGATGACACCGAGGATGGCAAAGGCCCAAGTCACGCCCACGGCAGCAAGCAGCGATGCGTCATCCAGTTCGCATTGCAGCTGGCGTTCGCTCGCGTGTACCGACCAGCAGAAGCCCAGCTCGACCGCGATGGTCAGCGCGTAATCGACAAAGCGCATCCACGCACCCGGCCAGCCGGCGCTGGGCAGATAGCCCATGACATTCGCGCCGAACAGCACGATACTGCACATGGCAGTGATGAGCGGTACAATGCGCATTTTGTCGAATGCCGGGAGGACAGGATACAGGGTCTTCATACCGTACAATACGAGCAGATATCCCAGCCAATCGGGCAATAAATCCACGCCGCTATTGAAGTATACGTCTAAATGGGCACAGATTAAGCCCGCAAAAATCCAATTCATTATCTTTTCTCCTCTGAGAACGTGTCATACGAAACCTGATTCAGCTGCTCGCGCCGGATGTTGAAGTCCTGCCATGCGCGGTACAGGTAGACGATGCGCAGGATGGCGACGATCAGGTTGGCGACCCCAAACAGAACGGCCACACCCACAATAGCATTCAGGCCCAGCAGTCCCACCAAAACGATGACGTAGGACGCGACATACAGGCCGACCCAGATGTAATACAGCTTGAACAGCATGCCGCTGTGCAGATCGCCATAAACAGGCTCCAGGCTTTGGATGGCACGAATCAGGGTATACCAGAACCACAGCCAGACAATCCCCTGAGCAATGCTCACCAAGGGGACATCCCCGAATGAGATCTCAAAGCGCTCGCTCGTAAAGCCAATCATGGACAGCACATTGATACAGATTCCCGCGAGCATCCACGGTCTGGCTTTATTAAAAAGCGGGCTAAACTCACGCATGTAGTTGAGTCCCAGCCAGAACAAGACGAGCTGCGCGATATCTGTGAACGGCATGAAATGAAAGATGTCAAAAATCGAAGCGGCAAAAATATATCCCATAGATCTCCCCTCTTTCGTGTTTTGATATCTCTATCATATCGGAATCCGGGCGGGAAGTCCAGAAATATTTACAGGGGATCGAAATACGATCAAATGACAGATACGGCTTGCGCTGTTTTGAAAAATATGGTAAGCTAATCGACAGGAAAAACTAAATTTTTCAGCGCGCTGCCGATACCAGCGGTAGGCGGTTATTGCCCTCCATTCCTCCACAGGAAGGAGGTGAAGTTTGCCTCATTCCAACCCGGAAGGGGGTGAACGCATTGTATGAGAAGATGTTGCGTACGGTGCTTTTCATTGCATTCTTCGCATGGATTTTCATTACATATGCAAAATGACCGCCGAGTCGTCCAAAACTAGCGGTCACTTTGATAAAGCTATTTTGAGGGCGTAACCGTCTACCGGCAACGCGCCCTTTTTTATGCTTTCAGTATAGCGCAAGCCGGGGAATCTGTCAAGTTAAGTACAAACATACAGCCACTAAGACTATTTGGCGCTACTTAACTCCTAATCATTGTACACCCGATGAACTTAATATATTACTTTTATGCAATCTTCGCATAAAATACTCATATTAACATCGTGTCAACGCTGATCGGTCAACCCTACCAAATAATCCATACTGGTTTTATAGTAAATCGCCAACTTGAAGACCACCTCTAACGGCACAACCCGTTCGCCTCTTTCATATTTTGAATACAGCGACTGGTCGCATTCCAAATAGTCTGCGATTTCCTTTTGTGTGAGGTCTGCGTCTTCCCTTAAATCGCGGATGCGCAGACGAATTTCTTTTTGCATCTATATCACCAATATGAACTATATCCTAGTACAATGTGTCCTATTGACATTTTGGACAATATGTCCTAAAATATGTTCGAGGTGATGAATCTTGCCCGAACCCAACTACAAAGAACTCTATTTCAAGCTCTTCCGTGCAGTCGAAGACGCCATCGACATTCTGATCACCGCACAGCGCGACTGTGAGGAACTTTACCTGTCTACCGGCGAGGATGCAGCTGGTTCCGAAGTTTCCTGACATTCTTTTTCGAACGCAAAAAAACACCTTGCAATTTGCAAGGTGTTTTTTGTGGAGCTGTTGAACAGATTCGAACTGTCGACCTCTTCCTTACCAAGGAAGTGCTCTGCCTGCTGAGCTACAACAGCATATTTAATTTGTCACCAAAGAAAAAATGGCGACCCGGATGGGGCTCGAACCCACGACCTCTAGCGTGACAGGCTAGCGCTCTAACCAACTGAGCTACCGGGCCATTTTGGCAGGGGCAGTAGGGATCGAACCCACGGCACGCGGTTTTGGAGACCGCTGCTCTACCAGCTGAGCTATACCCCTATGTTCGATGCGTTTACGTCATCGGTCTGGTTCAGATATTTATTTGGTGGGCCTTGCGGAGCTGGACGTTCAAGCGGAAGTGCCCGCCGAGCTGCACGCGGTCAGATTTGTCTGACACCCACGGCCGGAAAAATAATTCACTGAATTATTTTTCTTCGGCCTTTCAAGTCCCCGAAGGAACAATGAAAGGTTTTGGTGGGCCTTCGGGGACTTGAACCCGGGACCGTCCGGTTATGAGCCGGATGCTCTAACCAACTGAGCTAAAGGCCCGTTTCCAAATTCCGTTTTGCCCAAGAAATAAGGCAGAAAATTTGCCGCCACTTTGTCAGTAGCGGCAAACTTCTTAAATGGCTCCTCAAGTTGGACTCGAACCAACGACCCTGCGGTTAACAGCCGCATGCTCTACCGACTGAGCTATTGAGGAATGTAGATGTGCGCGTCGAGTTATCTTCCCGGGCCGTCGCCAGCCAAGTATTGTCACCGTAAATGAGCTTAACTACTG
>NZ_NFKK01000022.1:0-47032 GCF_002160355.1 Butyricicoccus pullicaecorum | reverse complement strand
CCTTGCGGAATCAGAAAATACCCCGGTGGGGTATTTTCCCGTAAGGCTGTGGCCGACTCGTTCGGCCAAGTCATGAACGGAGAACGGGGGTGCGGTGCCAGCCGCTATGTGAAAAACGCTTTAGGCGTTTTTCATGAGCCTTGCGGAATCAGAAAATACCCCGGTGGGGTATTTTCCCGTAAGGCTGTGGCCGACTCGTTCGGCCAAGTCATGAACGGAGAACGGGGGTGCGGTGCCAGCCGCTATGGGAAAAACGCTTTAGGCGTTTTTCATGAGCGCGCTTTGCGCGCAAAGAGTCTTACTCGCTGCGGCGAGCGCTGGAAATTAAATTTTAGTTGATTTTCCCTTGCGGGGGACGGGAAAATCAAAAGGGGATTTCGCGTCCTGCGGGACGCGACTCAGGGCTCTGCCCTGAGAACCCGCAGCCTTTCGAGAAAGGCTGGCGAAAGCTTCATTTCGCCTGCGGGCGGGTTACCCGAAAACCTATTTGCTATTTTCTGCGAAACGGTGTACAATAGAACCCAAATGGTTCTGTTTTTACGGTGAGGAGATTTCAAAATGCAGAATTCGATCCAATTCGACGCACATTACATAGATTGCGGTGACGCATGCATCGCGTATTACACTTTTGGTCAAGGCGAGCCGCTTGTTTTGCTGCATGGCAATGGCGAAGGCAGTGAATATTTCGCGAAATGTATTCCCTACCTGTCCCGTTTTTATCGTGTGATCGCGGTAGACAGCCGCGGACACGGCAAATCTGAGCGCGGCGAGGGAAAGTTGAACTTTGACCGCATGGCAGAAGATCTGCGCATGGTATTTGACGGTCTGGGACTGGAAAAAGCGCATGTGCTGGGCTTTAGTGACGGCGGAAATCTGGCGATCAAGTTTACGCTGCTTTATCCACAGCGTGTGGATAAGTTGATTCTGAACGGTGCGAATGTATCCATGCTGCGCGGTGTGGTACCGTGGGTGCAGCTGCCGGTGTATCCGGCGGTCGGACTGCTGACGGCGTTGTCGCCGCTCGGTCAGGAATGGAAGAACAAGCGCGATGTGCTGGCGCTGATGGCGCATGGATACGGTGTGCGGCTGCGTGATTTGCAGCTGATCGATCAGCAGACGCTGGTGATTGTAGGCGATCACGACATGATTTTGGAGTCGCACACGCGCGCGATGGTACGCCAGCTGCCGCGCGTGCAGATGGCAGTTTTACAAGGCAGTCACTTCATTGCGGCCGAGTCGCCTGCACGATTCAGCCTCAACTGCCTGCGTTTTCTGCGTGGAGAGCCGATGCCGGACGAGGTTGCGGCAGAGTGGTTCGTGGAGGATGAAAAGGCAAATCATCGATAAGAAAAAAGAGGGCGAACAGCCCTCTTTTATGTTGTGGTATATTTTTTTGGACATAAGAAAAACACACCCGAAGGTGTGCTTTTCTTTGAAAAAGAGAAAGAGAAGGTAGAGAAAAGGGATAATAGCTATTTTAGGATGCTTCCCTAGGGGAAGCATCGTCCGCCGCGCGGGCGGTTGGGAAACGGCCCATGAGGCCGGGAAAGAATTACTTGGTACGCGGACGATAACGGTCGTAGATCGACACGCCAGGTGCGTAGCAAGTCAGCTGAGCCTGTGCAAGGCTGTTCAAAAATCTTGCAAATTTCATGATTTACGCATCCTTTCAATTGGTTTTCTTACTGTCCAATATGATACACCCAATGTCGAAAAAATGCAACGAGTGACTTGTACCAAATACATAAAAACAATAGAAAAATTTTATGCACATTTTACAAAGGCTTGATTTACGCAAAAAGACGGCAAAAGAGAGAAAAAAGTTTTGACAAACTCTTTACAATCGTGCATGATAGGAGAGAAAAGGAGGAAGGCGAAGATGGAACGAGAGCAGATTGAGACGCTGCTGCATACGCAGTTTGCCAAGAAAATACGGAATCCATTCCGCAAAGCGGTAGAAGAGTACCGTATGATTGCACCGGGCGACCGCATTGCGGTTTGCATTTCGGGCGGCAAGGATTCTGCATTATTGGCGGTTTTGCTGCGGGATTATCAGAAGTACGGAAATGTGCCGTTTGAGGTGATTTGTCTTGCAATGGACCCGGGGTATGAACCTGAGAACCGGCGGCAGATCGAAGAGAATATGGACCGGCTGGGATTGCCGCTCGAGGTGTTTGAGACCAACGTCCTGCGTGTGGCGGGCAATCACGCGGCGGAAAACCCCTGTTTTCTGTGTGCCAAGATGCGGCGCGGATACCTGTATGCCGAGGCCAAGGCACGCGGGTGTAATAAGATTGCGCTGGGACATCACTACGACGACGCGATTGAGACCGTGCTGATGGGCTTGATCTACGGCGGACAGGTGCAGGCCATGCTGCCGCGGCTGAAGAGTGCCAATTACGAGGGCATGGAGCTTATCCGGCCGCTGTACCGCGTGCGTGAGCGCGACGTGAGCGCATGGGTGGAAGCCGCAGGGCTCACCTTTCTGCCTTGTGCCTGCCCGGCGCACGTCAAGGAGGGCGACACCAAGCGGGGCGAGATCAAAAAGCTCATCGCATCGCTGGCAGCCGACAATCCGCAGATTGAGGCCAATATCTTAAACGCGGTCAAGAACGTCAACACAGCCAAGGTGCTGGGCTGGCGGGACGCGGACGGTGCGCATAGCTTTCTCGATCGCCTGGATTCGTAGCGTTTTGTGACGATTTTGTGTACGCCGTTGTTTTTTACGGTTAGAAATGGTATAATAAAAAACAGCCGACCGCGGCGGGAAGATTCCGCACGGCGATCAAAAACAGGCCGGTCTGCGTCTGGTACAAACCGGCAGTACAAGGGAGTTTACAAGGAATGATCAAGACATTTGGCAAACGAATTCTGGCCATGGTCGTAGCCTCGGCAGTCGTTGCAGGCGTTACCATGACTTACGGAATTCCGAACATCAAGTACAAAGAGATCAAGTCGTCCGAGCCGGTCGTTATGACGGTTAACGGCGATCCGGTACACGCGGACGAACTGCGTGCATACCTCAAGTATAATAAGATGTCGATGGAAAACATGCTCAGCTATTACGGCATGGATGATTCCATCTGGTCGGACCCGTCCATGGGCTCGATGATGGTTCAGCAGCTGTTCCAGGCAGCCAGCCAGCAGGCAATCGAGGTACGCGTGGTAAACCAGGAGTTTAAGAACCTGGGCCTCAAGCTGACCCGTGCCGAGAGCGAGGCAGCAGAGCAGCGCAAGGAAGACGATGTTGCACTGCTTGGCGATCAGGAAGCGTTCCAGTCTTGGCTGGACAGCATCGGCTATACCAAGGACATTTATAACAACACCATTGCAATTTCGGCGTATGCGAGCGCAATTCAGGACGCATACTACGGCGATAACGGCACCAAGACCAATACCCAGGCGATCATGGATCAGTTCAATGAGACTTATCTGTGCGCAAAGCACATTCTGGTCAAGTCCATTGACGATTCGTACAATCCGCTGACCGGTGATACCCTGACCGCAGCGCAGAACAAGGCCAATGAGGCACTGGAGAAGGCAAACGCCGGCGAAGATTTCGATACGCTGATCGCACAGTATAACGAAGACCCGGGCATGGAGATGTACCCCGAGGGCTACGTATTTACCGAGGGCGACATGGTTGATGAGTTCTATCAGGGCGCAAAGGCACTGGAACCCGGCCAGACCTCGACTTCTCTGGTTGAGAGCAGCTACGGCTGGCATATCATCCAGCGCGAGCCGCTGACCGAAGATCAGCTGACCGATGACATCAAGGAAGTCCTGATTCAGCAGATCACCGGTAAGACCTTCATGGATGAGATCACCGAGCTGATGGACGCAGCTGATGTTGAGTACACCGAGGATTACGGTGAGGCAACGTATGATAACCTCATGAAGCTGCTGGGCGAGGAGACTACCGAGTCGACCGAGACCACTACGACCGAAGATAGCGCGGCAGCACAGGAGACAGCTCCGACTGGGGAACAGACCACCGCGGAATAAGGAAAAAGAGAGAGGCTTGCAAACGCAGGCCTCTTTTTTGCGGCAAAAAACCACCGCACCAAATATTGAAGCTTTCGCCAGCCTTTCTCGAAAGGCTGCGGGTTCTCAGGGCAGAGCCCTGAGTCGCTGTCCGCAGACAGCGAAATTCCCCTTTTGAAACCCGGTGTCCGACCCGGGTTTCAACTAAAAAATAACAAAAAAAGCGCCGTCCGCAGACGGCGCAATTTCCCCGCGGCCAAAGGCCGCTCATAAGACCCGACCAGCCGGATCGGGTCTTTTTTATGACGTACTTACAGCTTCTCCGCCCAGTCAGCTTCCTTAAAGCCAACCAGAACGGTGTCACCGTCCACAACGATCGGACGCTTGACCAGCATACCGTCGCTTGCCAGCAGCGTGAACTGCTCGTCCTCGCTCATCTCGGGAAGACGGTCTTTGAGGTGCAGCTCCTTGTACAGGTTGCCGCTGGTGTTGAAGAACTTCTTGAGCGGCAGGCCGCTTTTGCTGTGCCACAGGCGCAGCTCGTCCTCGGTGGGGTTTTCCAGCTTGATATCGCGGACGGTTACGTCCTTGTTCTGCGCGTCCAGCCATTTTTTCGCCTTCTGGCAGGTGGAGCACTTGGGGTAGCAGACGAAGAGCATGGGAAGGGTCTCCTTTTTGTTGATTTTGGGGTGGGATTTTAAGGAAAAACGCTGATAAGCGTTTTTCATGAACGCGCTGAGCGCGCAGGGGAATTGCGCGTCTGCGGACGCGCTTTCATTTTTGTTTTGGTTGATTTTCGCACGGCGAAAATCAAAAAGGGGATTCCGGACTCTAGCACTCATTTTATCCGCGCACAGCGCGGGAATGAGGATAGTGACCTACGGGCCGGAGTCCGGCTCAGGGCTCTGCCCTGAGAACCCGCAAGCCTTTCGAGAAAGGCTTGAGCGAAAGCTTCAATATTGGGTGCGGTGCTATTTCGTTTCTGCGTATTTTTTCACCAAAGTCTGCGCCATCTGCATGGGTGTCTCGCCGGGTTTGAGTCTGAGCGACAAGTACGGCTGACTGCCCGCATTGAGCAGCAGACGACCAGAGAAATCCGGGTCACCGCACAGCTGAGACAATCTGCGGAAGTCGGTCTGGGCGAAGGTGATATACAATCTGCCAGCGTCCTGTTTGATTTCGGTCACGCCCTGATCGCCAGCCTGCGCACGCAGCAGGGCGATATCCAGCAGAGCGACGGCCTCTGTCGGCGGTTCGCCGTAGCGGTCGATCAGCTCATCCAGCAAGTCGCTTCGACCCTCGTCTGAGCGAATGAGGGCGATACGGCGATATAGATCGACGCGCTGGCCGGGGTCGGGGACATAATCGGCGGGCAGGTTGGCCGACAGGGTAAGTTCTGCGGCGCATTCGACACGCTGGGGTGGGGTTTCGCCCTTTTCCTCGAGCACGGCTTCTTCGAGCAGTTTGAGGTAGAGATCATAACCGACGCTCATCATGTGACCGGACTGTTCCGGGCCGAGCACGTTGCCCGCGCCGCGAATTTCCAGGTCACGCATGGCGATTTTGAAGCCCGAACCGAACTCGGCAAACTCGCGGATAGCCGACAGACGCTTCTGGGAAATTTCCGACAGCACCTTGCCGCGTCGGAAGGTGAGGTAAGCGAAGGCGCGGCGGCTGGAGCGGCCGACACGACCGCGAATCTGATGCAGCTGGGCAAGACCCATGTGGTCGGCGTCCTCGATGATGAGGGTATTGGCGTTGGGAATGTCGATACCGGTCTCGATGATGGTGGTGCACACCAGAATGTCCAGTGCGCCGTCGCTCATCTCGTTCATGACGTTTGCCAGCTCACGCATGTGCATCTTGCCGTGCGCCACGCCGATGCGTGCGTCGGGGAAGTCCTTTTGCAGCCGCAGCGCGGTGCGCTCGATGGACTCGACGTAGTTGTGCAGATAGTAGATTTGACCACCGCGCGCGAGCTCACGCCGGATGGCATCGTTTACAATCGCGTCGTTGTACTCCATGACGTAGGTCTGCACCGGCCAGCGGTCGTGGGGCGGCTCTTCGATGGCCGACATATCACGAATGCCGGACAGTGCCATGTTGAGGGTACGCGGGATGGGTGTTGCTGACAGGGTGAGCACGTCGACCTGCTTGGACATCTCCTTGAGCGTCTCCTTGTGGCTGACGCCGAAGCGCTGTTCCTCGTCGATGATGAGCAGGCCGAGGTCGTGGAACTTGATTTTCTTATTAAACAGCTTGTGCGTGCCGATAATCAGGTCAATCATACCGCTTTGCAGCTGGTCGAAGATCTTTTTCTGTTCGGATGCGGTCTTGTAGCGGGAAATCAGCTCAATTTTGACCGGATAGCCCGCGAAACGCTGTACTGCGGTCAGGTAGTGCTGACGAGCAAGCACGGTGGTGGGCACCAGAATGGCGGCCTGTTTGCCTGCAAGCACGCATTTCATGACTGCACGCAGGGCAACCTCGGTCTTGCCGAAGCCAACGTCGCCGCACAGCAGACGATCCATCGGGCGCGAGGATTCCATATCGCGCTTGATCTCTTCAATGCAGCGCAGCTGATCGTCAGTCTCGTCGTAGGGGAAGGCCTGCTCGAACTCGCGCTGCCAGATATCGTCGTGCGGGAAGGCGAAGCCCTTGAGGCGAGCACGCTCAGCGTAGAGCTGAATGAGTCCGGCAGCCAGTTCTTTGGCGGCTGCCTTGGCGCGCGAGCGGGCACGCTGCCAGTCCGCACCGCCCAGCTTGTTGAGCCGTACTTTTTCCGGCTCACCGCCGCCGATGTACTTGGAAATGAGGTCGAGCGAGGTGGCGGGAACATACAGGAAATCGGTGCCCGCAAAGGCGATCTTGATGAAGTCGCGCGCTGCGCCGTCGACCACCATGCGTTCCATACCGATGTACCGGCCAATGCCGTGATGCTCATGCACCACGAGGTCGCCGGGGGTCAGGTCGGTGTAGCTCTTGACGCGGTCGCGGTTGGATTTTTTGGTACGGCTGGATTTTTTGCGTGCCGGGGCGTGGCCTTCGGTCAGGATGGTCAGACCCAGGCCGGGATATTCCAGACCGGCGGACAGCGTACCCTCGAGGATGTGCACCCGGCCGGGTGCGGGCAGGCGGTTAGAAATCGGCGCATCAATGCCGTGGGCTTCGAGCGCTTCACGCATATTCTTGCAGCGCAGATCCGAGCTGCACAGCACGCAGACCGCGCGCTTGAGCTGTAAAAATCCGGCGATATCGGCTGCCGCCATGTCAAACGAGCCGCCGAAGGCGTTCATCTGGTTGACCGAGAAGCTGACCAGCGTTTTTGGAGTCAGCTCGTTCACCGACGACAGGAAGGTATCCAGTCGGACGAGCGGACGGCCGAGCAGGCTGCGGCACAGGGCAACAAAGTCGAGTGCGAAGGTTTCGGGCTGCTGGGGCAGCTCACCGCGTTCAGCCAGCGCTTCGAGGTCACCCGCAAGGCGCAGGATGTAGCCGCCGACCGCCTCGCGCAGGCGCGGTGCGTCGTCGATGAGGAAGATGGTGTCCTCGGGCAGATAGTCGAGCGGGGTTGCGGCCTCGGGGTAGATGAGGGGCAGGTACTTGTCTGCCGCGGGCAAAGACTGGGTCTCGGTCAGACGCTCGATGTCGCGCTCCAGATTGCGCACCAGATCGGGGTGCTTTTTGCGCTTTGCGCGGGTGGCCTGATCGAGCGCCTTGCACAGACCGCGGATGCCGCCGGGTGCGCAGGCAGGCAGGGTCTCCATGCAGGGCAGACAGGTGAGTGCGTTCAGGCTGGCACCACGCCTTTGAGAGCCGACGTCGAACGCAGAGATCGAATCGATCTCATCGCCCCAGAACTCAATGCGCACGGGCGCATCGGCGCGGGGCGGGAACACGTCCAGAATGCCGCCGCGCACCGAGAACTGACCGGGGCCTTCGACCTGTGAACAGCGCTGATAGCCTGCCGTGACCAGCTTTGCCGTCAGATCGGCGAGCGGGGTCAGATCACCGACCCGGATGGTCAGCGACGCATCGTGCAGTACCGCAGGCGGCAGGGTCTTCTGCACGAGTGCGGCAGCCGATATGGTGACGAGCGGCGCATCGGGCAGCTGCGCCAGCGCCGCGATGCGTGCCTGTTCGTACTGACGGGACATGCCTTCCATGCCCGCCATGGTCAGTTCGCGTGCGGGGACGTGCAGGACGGGCAGCTCGGAGAAGGATTCCAGATCGGAAGCCAGACGAAGTGCGGCGTTGTCCTCGTCGGTCAGGATGCAGACCGGGCGCGAGGTTTCCAGACGGAGCGCAGCGGCGAGCTGTGCCTTAGCGGCAGGCGGCAGACCGACGGCGAGCGCCGGGGTCTGACCCGACCGGATGGCATTAAATAGCTCTTTGTATTCTTTTGAATCTGTAATACTTAAAGTAATATTTTGCATAGCAGACTCCTGTCGAAAAATGGAAGCAAACGGGGAGACGGCAAAAGGGCAGATTTTGCAACCTGCCCATAAAACCGTCATTTTATTTTAAACCTTCGGGGCTGTGCCTCGAAGGTTTCCCGCGAGCCCGCGCCGCAGTCCGGCGCGGATGATCCGGGGGTATCAAAAAGGTTTCGAGTGCTCGCAGGAACCTTTTTGTATCTAGGGACGAACCAGCACCTTAAAATACGCCGTAGGCGTGTGCTGGTGAGGTGAGCGACCCGACTCGACTTTCGAGAGTCGGGTAAAAAATATGTCGGTGACATATTTTTTAGCGATGGGAGGGTCCCCCTGGATTATTTTATTCGTGGCTGTGGCAAGCCGCGCAGTCGCCCGAGCAGCCCATAATCGCCTCGGGGTCCTTGCCCTGCTTGCGGTAGTAGTCCGCGATTGCCGAGCGCAGTGCCTCCTCAGCCAGCACCGAACAGTGCATCTTGACCGGGGGCAGACCGTCCAGCGCCTCTGCGACTGCCTGATTGGTCAGCTTGAGCGCCTCCTCGATGCTCTTGCCCTTGACCATCTCGGTAGCCATGGACGAGGTCGCGATCGCTGCGCCGCAGCCAAAGGTCTTAAACTTAACGTCCTCAATGATGCCGTCGTCCGAGATCTTGAGGTAGATCTTCATGATATCGCCGCACTTTGCGTTGCCGACCTCGCCGACACCGCTTGCGTCCGCGATCTCACCGACGTTGCGCGGGTTTGTGAAATGGTCGAATACCTTCTCGCTGTATTCCATAAGAGTTAGGCTCCTTTGTCTCTATAATTTATGAATGGATGTGCTTAATGATGATGATGGTGATCGTCGTGCAGATCGGATGCTGCGGTCAGGTCGGGCTTGCCGTCCACCCAAACCGGGCTCATTGCGCGCAGCGTCTCGACAACCTTGGTGACGTTCTCAATCAGGTAGTCTACGTCCTCCTCGGTGTTCTGCTCGCCCAGAGTCAGACGCAGTGAACCGTGCGCGATCTCGTGGGGCAGGCCGATGGCCATGAGCACGTGCGAGGGGTCGAGCGAACCGGTCGAGCAAGCCGAACCGGTCGAGCCGCAGATGCCGGCCAGATCCAGACGCAGAATCAGACCCTCGCCCTCGATGGCCTCAAAGACGAAGGAGGCCGTGCCGGGCAGACGGTTGACCGGGTCACCGGTGTAGTGGGTGTAGGGGATGGCATCCATGATGCCCTTGACCAGACGGTCGGTCAGCTTCTTGACGTAGCCCATCTTCTCGGCCAGATGCTCACCGGTTGCGTCCTCGATGGCCTGTCCCAGACCGACCATACCGGCTACGTTCTCGGTGCCCGATGCAAGGCCGCGCTCCTGACCGCCGCCGTAGACCAGCGGCTCGAGTGCGATACCCTTGCGGACGTACAGCGCACCGATGCCCTTGGGACCGCGGAACTTGTGCGCGGACAGGGACAGCATGTCAATGCCCATCTCCTGCACGTCGAGCGGCATGTGGCCGACAGCCTGTACCGCATCGGTGTGGAAGACTGCACCGTGTGCGTGTGCGATCTCAGAGATTGCCTTGAGGTTCTGGATGGTGCCGATCTCGTTGTTTGCCGCCATGATGGTGACGAGAGCGGTCTGATCGGTGATGACCGACTTGAGCTGCTCGAGATCGACGTGACCCTGTGCGTCAACGTCCAGATAGGTGACCGGATAGCCTTCCTTCTCGAGTGCCTCGCAGGTGTAGAGGACTGCATGATGCTCGATCTTGGAGGTGATGATGTGCTTCTTGCCGCGTGCCGAGCGACCCTTGACATAGCCGCGGATGGCGAGGTTATCGGCCTGCGAACCGCCGCCGGTGAAGATGATCTCGGACGGGTCCTTTGCGTTCAGTGCACGCGCAACCTTCATGCGCGCTTCGGTGACCGCACGGCGTGCCTCGCGGCCAATGCGGTAGAGCGAGGACGGGTTGCCGTAAAACTCGGTCAGAAAGGGCTTCATTGCCTCAAATACAGATTCGGACATGGGCGTGGTCGCCGCGTTGTCCGCGTAGACAAAACGATTCATATGGTGATCTCCTCCTTGTGGAGTCTGTGTTCTACACTTAATATACACCAAACCAGTATGCATTATCAAGCATGAATTTGACCAATTCGGGACCGGGAAAAACCGGTATTTTTGCGCCGAATGGTCGATTGGGAAACTTTGCCTGCCGGACAGACAGAGCCCTAAAGATAAGTTTACTATGATTATGCCCGAAATGCAATCAATTTTGCAATTTTTTCCGTCAAAACAGGGAGAGAGGGACATAAAAAAGCCCCTGCCGGAGGGCAGAGGCTTTGGAAACGGTCAGATGCTTAGCTGGCCGGACGAACGGCGGGCGCGGTGGTGGCTGCACCGTTTGTCAGGTCGATGCGCACAGCGGCATTGTAGGCCGATGCGTTGCGCTCGTAGGAGATGGACGCACCGGACTTGGTCTGTACGGTGGTCAGGGTGGTCATGGGCGCGGCCTCTGCACCGTAGGGAGACGCCGTGCGGATGATGGTGAGCGACTGATTGGGGATGAGCTTCATGTCAACCGAGGTGTAAGCGTCGGCGGTGAAGTGCAGGCTGTAATTGCCCGAACCGTCGATCGGCGTGGTGGCCGACTGGTCGGACAGACGGCGTACAACCTCACGCACCTGCGCGGTGCTGCTGCCCGGGGTCAGGGTGAGCTTCTGCGCCTCGGCGCAGACGAAGTCGATTGCGTCACCGTTCTTGACAGCGGTCAGGCTGGCGGTGTTATCGAGCGGCTTCATCGCCCACTTGCCCTGTGCAATGCCGACCTCGGTCAGGAAGTCGGACTTGAGGTACAGCTTGCCGTCCACACGGCTGACGATGCCGTCGACGGTCAGATTCTGCAGCTTTTTGAGCAGGGCGTCGACGTTCTCATCGATCACATTCGCACCCTCGTTGGCTGCAATGGCCTGTTCGATGGCCGAGCGGTCGGTCTGGAGCTTGGCGGTAAACTGCGCAGCGTCCAGGCTCTCTGCACCGGTGATGGTGCCGTTGATGACGACCGGAATGTCACCCATTGCGGTGTGATAGGTCAGGGTCGCGCCGATGGCACCGGACAGCGAGCGGGCGGTCTTGGGTGCGACACTGTTCTGGAACTGGGTCATCGCGGTGATGGCCTGGAACTGGTTAGAAAACTCGGTCTGCATCATCTTTTCGGTGTCCACGATCAGAACGGTCTGGGTGTTGTTGTCCCAGCCGACCGCAGCGCCGAGCGCCTGCGCGGCAAAGCGAACGGGGACATAGGTACGACCGCCTTCAATGAAGGGGGCAGCATCGGTGGAGAACGAACGGTCGGAACCTGCCCGATCAACCGTACATGCCTTGCGGCCGATGGTCAGCTTGACCGTGCGGTCACCGCGCTTGGCGGTTACCGTGCGCGAGGGATCGTCCCAGGAGACCGTCGCACCCATCGATTCAAAGATGGCACGGAAGGGGACAAAGGTGCGGTTGTCACGCATGAGGGGCTGGGCATCCGAGAAGGCGACCGGCTGGTCGTTCAGCGTGACCTGGATACCGGCGGCGCGAGCGCCGGATACCGGGAGGGCAGATACCAGGAGCGCGGCGGCGAGTGCCATACCGCATAGACGGGAAAATAAACGCTTCATAAAAAACGCCTCACTTTTCTTTGGATTATTCCGCGAGCGCATAGATGGCGCGGATTTCGTCGGGGCCGAGATCGATGTAGCTCTTGACCGGACGGGTGCCACCCTTGGTGGTCAGATCGATGATGGCATCGTACTCGTCAGGAGTCAGACCGAGTTCGCTCATGTGGGTGGGCATGCCGATCTCGGTGAAATAACGCTTCATGGCCTCGATACCGGCCAGCGCGGTGCGCTCGGGGTGGTCGAAGTCCATCGGGCAGTCCCAGACACGGTTTGCCAGCTGGGCAAACTTGGGAATGTCATATTTCATCACAAACTGTGCCCAAGCGGGGAAGAGAACGGACAGACCTGCGCCGTGCGAGATCGAGTCATGCAGGGCAGAGACCGGATGCTCAAGCTTGTGTACCGGGAACTTGCGGATTTTGCCGCAGCCGGTCAGATCGTTGTGCGACAGCGAGGACGCCCACATCAGCGTCGCACGCGCTTCGTAGTTGTCGGGGTGTGCGATGGCAACACGGCCAGCCTCGCGCACCGATACGAGCAGCGCTTCGGCAATGCGCTCGCTCAGATCGCACTCGTCCTGACCGGTCACGTAGCGCTCGAGCGTATGCATCATAATATCAACGATGCCGCAGCCGGTCTGGAACTTGGATACCGTAAAGGTGTTTTCCGGGTTCAGGAACGCGACGAGCGGGCGAACGGTCTCGGAGGTGATGCCCTGCTTGACCCAAGGGGTGATGAGATCGTTGGTGATGACGTCAGAGTTGGACATCTCGCTGCCGGCTGCCGAGATGGTCAGAACCACACCAACCGGGAAGACTTCGCTGCGCTCGGGATGGGTGCCGGTGGACGCATACTGCCACGGGTCGTTACCGGTCACAAGACCAACACCAATCGCCTTGGCCGAGTCAATGACACTGCCGCCGCCGACAGCCAGAATAAAGTCAACCTTTTCCGCACGGCCAAGCTCAATGCCCTTGTGAATAAAGGATAACTTGGGGTTGGGCTCAACACCGCCGAACTCGACGTAAGACAGACCGGCCTCGGTCAGAGAAGCGATGACCTTGTCCAAAAGACCGGTTTTCTTGACCGAACCACCGCCAAAGTGAACGAGAACACGGGTTGCACCCAGCTCACGCAGCTCGGTACCGATCTGGGATTCCACACCACGACCGAAAATGACCTTGGTGGGGGCACAGTATGTAAAATTCTGCATAGAAAACAATCCTCCTTAAAAGATCATGGACATAGGGGCTGTCCATGGATAGATTCATTATAGCATATTTGCCCGCGAAATAGGATACATTTTGGGAACAGTTAAACCACCGCACCCCTACTAAAGTTTGGATCAAACCTTTTCAAAGGTTTGCGGGTTCTCAGGGCAGAGCCCTGAGTCGGACTCCGCAGAGTCCGAAATCCCCTCTTGAAACCCGGTGTCCGACCCGGGTTTCAACCAAAAAATAATTTAAAAGCGCGTCCGCAGCCCGTAGGCCACTATCCTCATTCCCGCGCTGTGCGCGGATATCATGAGTGTACGCGCAACCCCCCAGCGCACCAGGCGCGCTCATCAAAAAAGACGACCTGAAGGTCGTCTTTTTTCGCTACCTAATACCACCAATCACCCCTTACTACTCCACCCCCTTTCATGACAATCCAGGGACAAAACACGCAAACCCCTTGCCAGACCGCACAAAAAGGAATATAGTGAGAGAAAAGGCGGCAAGGTCCGCCGGATCTGAGAGGAAACATTTTATGTACGATTACACCCCGTTCCAGTGGCTGCTGGTGTTCTATGTCTATTGCGTCCTGGGATGGATGTTTGAATCGACCGTCGTGTCGGTTCAGCAGCGCAGACCGGTCAACCGCGGCTTCCTGCGCGGCCCGATGCTGCCCATTTACGGCTTTGGCGCTGTCCTGCTGCTGCATGTGGCATTACCGCTTGACGGTCACCCGGTCGCAATGTTTTTCGCCGGTATGATCGTCGCGACCGCATTTGAATATGTGGTTGGTATCATCATGGAATCGCTGTTTAAGGTACGGTATTGGGACTATTCCGAGCATCGCTTTCAGTTCCAGGGACGTATCTGCCTGCAATCCTCGCTTGCGTGGGGTGCACTGTCGGTGATTCTGCCGTACTTCATCCATAAGCCGGTAGAAGATCTGTTAGAGCACTTGTCGCCCTTTATGACAGCCCTGATCGGCTGTGTGGTATCGGTCTATTTTATCACCGACGTTGTCAGCTCGGTCAAGACCGCACTGGGTATTGCCAAGCTGCTCGAGGAAGTGGACAAGATGCGTGCCGAGGCCGACGCGCTGCGCGAGCAGCTGACCGCGCAGGCCGAAAAGACGCGCCAGCAGCTGACGCAGGCCGCGCAGGAGATGCGTGCGCAGAGTGCGGCAGTGGTCGAGGAGCGCAGACAGCGCATTATGGCGGCATCGGAAGAGCGTCGCTTGCAGCTGCACCTTGCGCTGTGTGAGGCGGACAGCCGCATCACCGAGCGTGTCGAGCGTATGCGCCGCACGTCCAAGTGGATGCTGCGCGGCAACCCGAGCTTGCGTTCGGGACGGTATCAGGAGGCGGTCGAGGAACTGCGCCGTCGTCTGAAAAGAGGATAAGAGATTTGTGTATAAGAAAAGCACCGTTCGAGAGAACGGTGCTTTTGTTTTGGGGGATTGCGCGTCTGCGGACGCGCTGAAAGTTAAATTTTGTTGATTCCCGGGTCGGACACCGGGAATCAAGAGGGGATTTCGTGTCCTGCGGGACACGACTCAGGGCGACGGTGCCTACGTGTTAGGGACTTGGCCGAACAAGTCGGCCACAGCCTTGCGGGAAAACGCCCCACAGGGGCCTTTTCAGATTCCGCAAGGTTCGAGAAAGGCTTGAGCGAAAGCTTTAATAATTGGTGCGGTGGTTTAGGGGTTCAAAGTCGGGGTGACGTTACCAGCGACGCGGAACTGTTTGAGCACGATACCGTTTTTATCCGGGGAGATTGTCTCCTGATGATCGCCGGCGGTAACGGTCACGTCGTGGTCACTCTGACCGAACACGACCACCAATGTTTTGGGTTCGTCCTCCGTGCCGACCCGGGTATGATAGACGGCGACATCGTCCTCACTCTGCATGGCATTCAGATAGCACCAGCGATCGGGGAACAGCCAATCGGGAACAAACAGTACCAGATCGTTTTTCTGGTCTCCGGCGTCGAACAGAACAGCCAGACAGCGGTCGGTCAGGTCGGTTTTATAGACCTCGGGAGCCTGTTCGCTCATGACAGCCTGCTGCAAGGCAGCGGTCAGGTCTTCGCTCGTGCTCAGTTTGACCGAGCCGGTCAGATGACTGGTCACGAAGAATCCACCGACAAAGAGGATGAGGACAATGACGATGACGAGGATATTTTTCGCACTCAGTCCTTTGCGTTCGTCCATGGTCTTACCTCCTGGGATCGTCGTCTCTGTGCTGCTGACGCTCGTACTGCTCCATGCGTGCGTACTTGGAGCGCATCATCTGGCGGCGCTTCTGACGCTTGCGGCGAGCGCGGATGATGTAGAAGGTGATATAGAGGATGAACAGCAGGATGATGACGAGCAGGATGAGCTTAAACAGCGGGGTGCTGAAGAAGTTTTCGAGCAGGTATGCGTAGTAGAGCACCTCGGACATGGACACGTCATTGAGTGCGACCAGATCGATCGAACCGTAGGTGACGCCGTTCAAGGACAGCGACAGTGTGCCGAGCTTGTCCCCCTTGGTAACCGGTGCGACCAGATCTTCCTTGACCGTGATGGACTGTTCAAAGTCGGCAGCGGTCAGATCCTTGGGCACGGTTGCGGTCAGGTCACCGCCTGCGACCAGCATGAGTTTGTTGGCCTCGGTGGACAGGCGGATGGGCACTTCCTGAATCTCGGTACCCTGACTGATGAGGGTCTTGGACTGATAGTTTTCGTATGCCCAGTCAAACAGCTTCTTGGTCTCATCGTAGGTGAGCGGCTGAGCCGAGCCCTGCGGCTTTTCGCAGCCGAGCATGACCGAAATCAGCTCCGAACCCTTCTTTTCCGCCGATGCAACCAGACAGTAACCGGCCTGGCTGGTGTGACCGGTCTTAACGCCGGTGGCGTATGCGTAGTAGTACGGGCTGTTGCGCGACAGAATGAGCTGGTTGGTGGTCAGTAAGTACAGATTCTTGCCGTTCGGATGCTCGGCAGCCTTGTTGGACGGCGCGAGGTTTTTCTGTGCCGTGCTGACGATATCGCAGAAGGTCTCGTTTTTCATGGCCTCCTGCGTGATGCGGAACAGGTCGTGCGCGGTGGTGTAGTGGTTGTCATCGTGCAGACCGTTGGGGTTTGCAAAGTGGGTACCGGTGCAGCCCAGATCGGTGGCACGGGCGTTCATCTTGTCAACGAAGGTCGGGACATCGCCCGAAACCACACGCGCGAGGGTGTTGGCCGCCTCATTACCCGAGGGCAGCAGCAGACCGTATAGCAAATCCATGATGGAAACTTCCTCACCCACGACAAAACCGGCCTTGGACGAGTCGGCTTCCACGCCGTTAAAGTCCTCCTGGGTGACCGTGACCTTCTGTTCGAGGTCGTCCACGTTTTCCAGAACGATGAGCGCGGTCATGATTTTGGTGGTCGAAGCCGGGTAGCGTTTTTCCTCGGCGTTCTTTTCGTACAGCGGCAGACCGGTTTCCGGGTCACCTAAGTAGACGGCAGTGGCCTGAATGTCCGGGGTGGAGATGGCCTGCGCCGCACCGGGGCACACGGTCAAAAGGCATAAGAGCACAACAAAAAAGGCGGCAAGGTGCCGCCGGAGAGCAGGGAAAGTCATTCTTCGGGTTCCTCCAGCGTAAAGTCTTCATCGGAAAAGCGGCCGCGGATGACCGCCGGTTTGGGCGGGATGCGGCGCAGGGGATCATAGCGGAACGCACGGCAGGCGTGTTCTTTGGGTACAACACCTCGCTTGCGGCAGGCGACGTGTTCGTCGTCGAGCGGGACGGCGCGGGCACAGTACAGGCAGCGCGGTTCGATGTCCCGGCGGAAAAGGAAACGGTTGGGGCGCAGCGTTTCGCATCACCTCCTAATCAAAGGGAATTTGGGATAGTATTCTCATTATAGCCGATTTCGGTGCTTTTTTCCAGAGGAAGTTACACACAGGATAGAAATGGAAACAAAGAGCAGACCGGCAGCCGGATGGGTGGGCAGACTGGCGAGCGCGGCAGAGAAAACCGGCGTGGGATGGGGGAGAATGGCCTGGACGATCATGGTCAGGGCGGCTGCGATCAGACCGTGCAGTACCTTCCCATAAAAGAGCCGCCGCAGGGACAATCCGTTCACAGCGGCAGCCGTCTGACACAGGACGGACAGACCACCGAAGCCGACCACAAAGCTCATCGCGGGCAAAAGCGCACGTCCCGCACCCTCGGGCAGTAAGACCAGACCGCTCGTCATCTCTAAGATACCGACGAGCAGCGGCTGCGCCGCGTCGGCGGGTGCACCGAGGAACCACAAAAGCGGGGTGCACAGCACGGCAGCGTGCTCCAGAATACCGGCGGCTTCCAGCACCCGGCGCAGCATGGAAAAGAGCATGATAAAGGCGGTGATGGACAGGCAGGCGCGTCCGGCCTGCTGCACCGACTGGGTCAGACAGGTGGAAAAGGGTAGCGGTTCGGGTGCGCGGCTGGCGTGCCGCATAGCCTGCGGTGACTCCCGGACGGTCATGGCAAGACCGGTCAGCAGCGCGGCGGCGATGTGAATGCCGTAGAGCAGCACACCGGTGCGCACCGACCCGCACAGACCGGCGCCGCATACGCCGATGAGAAAGGCCGGGCCGGTGTTGTTGCAGAATCCCAGCAGACGCTCGGCTTCCTCCCGCGACAGCGTCCCCGCGTCGTACAGCTCGCGCGCAGCCTGTGCGCCGATGGGGTAGCCGCCGGTCAGACCCAGCACGAGCGGCCCTGCCGCCTCGCCGGGCAGACCGTAGACCCGTCGGATGAGCGGTGCGCACCATTTTCCCACCACCGACACCGCGCCCGAGCGGATGAGCAGACCGCTCGCGACAAAGAAGGGGAAGAGTGCGGGAATGGCAGTCGCAAGCGCGACGTCCAGACCTTCCTGTGCACCGCGCGCCGCGGCGGCCGCGTGCGGTACGACCAAACAGAATAAAATCGCCGCGAGAAAGGCGGCGGAATACGGCAGCAAACGGCGCATGGCTGTGACCCTCCTGACAGACCCCGAAAAAATGGGTTTTGTCCATCGTATGCCGTGCGGTCTAGGTTCATACCGGCTTTGCATAGAGTAAGGGGAGAAAGGAGGCGAGCGCAGATGGGGCTGCGGGAGATGTATGCCGCACTCGGGCAGGCCGTCCAGGGCGCGCCGCGTGTGGAAGTGGAGGGCGGACGCCTGGTCATCGAGCGGCACCGGGGCGTGCGGGCATATAGTCAGACTTGTATCCGGGTGGACTGCCCGGACGGAGAGGTCTGCATCGAGGGCGAGGGCTTGACGCTCGAAGCGCTCTCGCGTGCCGAGGTCGCGGTGCGCGGCCAGGTGCAGCAAGTGAGGCTGGAGCACAGGAGGGGGTAGTGTATGATCGGACGTTTGGTATCGGGCGCGGCGGGTGAGGTGCGCATCCGGGTGTGCGGCGCATCCATCGAACGGTTTCTGAATGTCGCCTTGCAGGGCGAGATCGGCCTGTGGCACACCGTGCGTGTGGATGCCCGGACGATCGAGACCACGCTGTCGCTGTCCGATTTTTACGCGCTGCGGCGGCTGATGGGACGCACGGGCTGTCGGGTGCGGGTGATTGGACGGCGCGGCCTGCCGTTTTTTGTTGCGCGGCTGCGCCGGCGCTGGATTTTGACCGGCGGTGTGTGCGCACTGGCGCTGGTCGTCGTGCTGCTGACCCAGTTTGTGTGGGTGCTTGAGATCGTCGCCGCCGACGGCATTCCGGTCAGTGCGCTGCGCGATGTGCTGCGCGAGACCGGTATCTATGAGGGCGCATGGCTCGGACAGATCGACACCGACGACACGCGCCGCGCCATTCAGAGCGAAATCCCGGAAGTCGGCGTCATCGCGATTACGCGCATCGGCAACGCGGTGCGTGTGGAGGTCGATGCCGCCGTGCCCACACCCGACCGTATCGACCGCGCTGCACCGACCGGTCTGGTTGCCAGCCGGGACGGGGTTGTCAGCCGCACGGCGGTAACCGGCGGACAGCTGCTCGTCCAGCCCGGCGAGGCCGTCGAACAGGGGCAGCTGCTGGTCTCGTCGGCCGTGCCCAATACGACCGAGTGGGGCGAGGCGCACCGCGCACACGGCATGGGACGGGTCATGGCCTACACCAGCCGCACGGCAACCCTGCTGTGTCCGCTGACGTGGACGGAATCCCGCGCGACCGACCGCATGACCACTCGATATGCGCTGATTCTGGGCGACCGGCGGATAAATTTGTATTTAGGGAGTGGTATTCATACCGATACTTGTGATAAAATAACCATAGAAAAGACAAGGCTTTCCATCGGAAGCCGCCTGATGCTGCCCATTTCCCTCGTGCGCGAGACCTGCCGGGCGTGTGATGCCGTCCCGGTTTCGGGCACAGCGCAGGAGGTTGGAGACGCGGCGGCGCAGACCTGGCTTGACCGGCTGGCGCAGGCACTGGACGGAACGATTTTGGACAGCCGCTGGACGATCGAGGAGGAGGCAGGCGCGGTGCGCGTGCGCGTGACGGCGTCATGCGAGGAGCAGATTGCCTGCGAGATGATCGACCGCACACCCTTGCCCGAAAAGGAGCAGGAGGAGCCGGCAGAGTAAGCACCCCTGACCGTCCGGTGATTTTTTGGAAAGACAGAAAGGCAGCGAATATGATAGAAACAACCATGCAGATGGAGCAGGCCGACCTGATGATCGCCATTTTCGGTGCGTTCGACGAGAATATCAAGCTCATCGAGCGCGAACTGGGCGTATCGGTGGTCAGTCGGGCGACCGAGCTCAAGATTTCGGGTGACCCCGAGGCAGTCGGGGTCGCCGAGCGCGTTTTTGCCGCGCTGCTCGAGATGGCGCGCCGCGGCGAGGCGGTCAGCACCCAGACCGTGCAGTACGTTATCGGTCTGGCGCGCGAGGGCCGCGAGAGCGAAGTGCACACCATGGGCCGTGACGTGCTGGTCATCACCGCCAAGGGTAAGCCCATCAAGGCCAAGACCCTCGGACAGAAAAAGTATATGGAGGCCATCCGCACGCACACCATCACCATGGGCATCGGCCCGGCCGGTACGGGTAAAACCTATCTGGCCGTCGCCGCGGCCGTGGCCGCATTCCGCGACAAGCAGGTCTCGCGCATCATTCTGACCCGACCGGCGGTTGAGGCGGGTGAAAAGCTGGGCTTCCTGCCCGGTGACCTGCAAAGCAAGGTCGACCCCTACCTCAGACCGCTCTACGACGGTCTGTTCGACATGATGGGCGCGGAGAATTTCCAGAAGCACATGGAAAAGGGCTCGATCGAGGTCGCACCGCTCGCTTACATGCGCGGACGCACGCTCGATGACTCCTTTATCATCCTGGACGAGGCGCAGAACACCACGCCCGAGCAGATGAAGATGTTTTTGACCCGTATCGGTTTTGGCTCCAAGGCGGTCATCACGGGCGACGTGACCCAGATCGACCTGCCCGACGGCAAGACTTCGGGACTCAAGGAAGCGTCCCGCGTGCTCATGGACGTGCCCGACATCGCCCAGTGCTATCTGACCGACAAGGACGTTGTGCGTCACGAGCTGGTACAGCGCATCGTCAAGGCGTATGCCGATTATGAGAGCCGCAAGATGAGCCATGTGCGCGAGGATCGCCCGGCGCGTGCGGTACGCGCTGCACGGTCGGACAAGCCCGACGCGCCGCGTAAATTCCAACGCCGTCTGGAGGGGAGAAGATGAACCATCTCATTCGCGTGACCACCGAAGTAGAGCTTGCGCACGAGGACGAAGTGCGCGACCTCATCACCCGCTGTGCGCAGCAGGTGCTGAAGAGCGAGGGCATCGACTTTGATGCCTTTATCGATGTGACCATCGTCGATGGCGAGACCATCCGGCAGATGAACGCCGAGTACCGCGACAAGGACGCGGTGACCGACGTGCTGTCCTTCCCGATGTACGATTTTTACAACGGAGAAGCACAGGAAGAGCTGGAATACGACCCGGAGATCGACAAGGTCATGCTGGGCGATATGATTTTGAACTACGACCGCGCGGTCGAACAGGCCGCCGACTTCGGTCACTCGCCCGAGCGCGAGTGCGGATTTTTGACCGTACATTCGGTGCTGCACCTGCTGGGCTATGACCACGAGCGGGAGGAGGACGACCGGAAGCTCATGCGCGGCAAGGAAGAAGAGAACCTGACCGCATTGGGTCTGGTACGCGCATGATGGGCGGCGAGATCCGCAAGCTGCGCCAGAGTTTTCAGTACGCCGTGCGCGGCGCCCGGCTGTGTATGCACACTGAGCGCAACTTCCGCATTCACCTGACAGCAGCCTGCTATGTGACCCTGCTCGCCGTGCTCTGCCGCCTGTCGGCGGTAAAGTGCGCCGTGCTCGCGCTGTGCTTCGGCGTGATGATGGGCGCGGAGCTGATGAACACCGCCATCGAGTGCCTGTGCGACTGGAAAGCGTCGGGCTACGACCGCGCTGTGCGCGATGCCAAGGACATTGCAGCCGCAGGCGTGTTCGTGTGCGCGGTGGCGTGCGCCGTCATCGGTTTGCTCTTTTTTATCCCCGAGCTTGACACCATTCTGGATGCTCTGCACACCCATCCCACCCTGATTTTTGTTCTGATTTTTTCAGCGCCCTGTGCGCTCTGGTTTATTTTTCGATTTGGAAGGAAAAGATAAATGGAAATTACAAAAACCGCGATTGTCTCCATGGTTGGACGACCCAACGTAGGCAAATCCACCCTGACCAATAAGCTGGTTGGCCGCAAGGTGGCCATCGTGTCCAACAAGCCCCAGACCACCCGTACCCGTATCACCGGCTTGCTCAACAAGGACGGCTGCCAGTACGTCTTTTTGGACACCCCCGGCCTGCACAAGCCGCGCTCGCGCCTGGGCGACTACATGGTAAAGGTCGTCGAGGACACCGTCACCGAGGTCGACGTGGCCGCACTCATCGTCGAGCCCATCCCGAACATCGGCGCACCCGAAGAAAAGCTCATCGCGCAGATCGAGGAGGCCGGCATCCCGTCCATTCTGGTCATCAATAAGACCGACACGGTCAAGCACGAAGACCTGCTTGCTGTTATTGCGGCCTACGCGGCACGCCATGAGTTTGACGCGGTCGTACCGGTATCCGCACGTACGGGTAAGAATCTGGATATCCTGATGGAGGAGATCAATAAGTTTGCGCTCGAAGGCCCGCAGCTCTTCCCTGAGGACATGGTATCCGACCAGCCCGAGCGCCAGATGGCAGCCGAGATCATCCGCGAAAAAATGCTGCTTCTGCTCGACCGCGAAGTACCGCACGGCGTTGCAGTCGGCATCGAGAAGATGGAGACCCGCGAGAGCGGTACGGTGTCCATCTACGCGACCATCTACTGCGAGAAGGCCAGCCATAAGGGCATTATCATCGGCAAGGGCGGCGCCATGCTCAAGAAGATCGGCGAGCTGGCACGCCGCGATCTGGAGCGCGATCTGGGCGCAAAGGTTTACCTTGACCTGTGGATTAAGATCAAGGAAGACTGGAGAAACAACCAGTATCAGATGAGAAACTTCGGCTATCAGGACGAATAAAACCGGTATAGGGGGACCCAAGTGGCCATCGCTAAAAAATATGCCACTGGCATATTTTTTACCCGACTCTCGAAAATCGAGTCGGGCCGCTCACCTCGTCAGCGCACGCCTGCGGCGTATTTTAAGGCGCTGACTCGTCCCTATATACGCAGGAGGTTCCGGTAGAAACCTCCTGCGATACCCCCGGAATATCCGCGTACCCCAGGGCACCTTCTCGAAAATTTCTTGGAAATTTTCTCACCTTGCCGGACTGCGGCGCGGGGTCGGGGTAAAACTTCGAGGCATAGCCCCGAAGTTTTGAAAATTAAAAATCTATGCTTCGTTTTGTCTACGCGAAAATGAGCGAGATATTTCCTCTTATACTTTGCCCCAAAGCTGGCTATGCTATGGGACGAAAGGGGAGAGCGTACATGGATTTACAGGAATTTTGGAATCGATTTATTCATACAGGCGAACCGGCGGCTTATCTTTTGTACCGGGGACTGCATGAAGAACACGACAAGGAGCGATATGGAGCATCTCACGCACAAAGGTCTGGTCATCCGGGAGACCGATTTCGGGGACAATGACCGCTATATCAGTGTGCTGACCGAGGAGGGACGGCGCATTGAGGTGCTGTGCAAGGGCGTGCGGCGGCGCGGCGGACGGATGATGAACGCGGTGCGGCTGTTCTGTTACAGTGAGCTGACGCTGTATCAGGGGCGGGGCGGCAAGTATACGCTCCAGCAGGCCGATCTGATCGCGTCCTTTTGGGGCGTGACCGAGAGCATGGAGACGTACGCGCTGTGCTGTTATCTGGCCGAGCTGACCGGTCACATGACCGACACCGAGGAGGACAGTCCGGCGGCAGCCCGCCTGCTGCTCTACGCCCTGCACGCGCTGGCCGAGCAAAAGCGCGACCGCCTGACCGTCAAGGCCGCCTTTGAGCTGCGGCTGATGGCCGAGAGCGGATACGAGCCGGAATTTTCCCGGTGCTCGGTGTGCGGTGAGCCGCTGGGGAACAGTCCCTGGTTTTCTCCGCGCGACGGCGTGTGCCGCTGCGCGTCTTGCGCCGAGCGTCTGGGCGCACAGGGCTATGTCCGTCTGATCCCGGCAACCTTTTCGGCCATCCGGCATATCCTGACACAGGAGCTGCCCCGGGTGTACGCTTTCGCGCTGAGCGGGCCTGCCCGTGTGCAGCTCGCCCAGGTGTGCGAGGCGTACGCGCTGTGCCGCGCCGAGCGCGGCTTTGACAGCCTTACATTTTACCGCTCTCTGGAACCGGAGGGCGCGATTTCACCTACATTTGGAGCAAAGACATGAACCGATTGGGAGAAAAATCACTTAGAACACTGGAATATTTTACCGTCCTCGACCTGCTGGCGGCGCAGACCGTGTCGGCACGCGGACGGGAGATGGCGCTGGCGCTGCGACCGGTCACCGACCACGAGGACGCGGCGCTCTATCTGCGTCAGACCACCGATGCAAAGAACATGATGGTCAAAAATGGCAGCCCGACGCTGGGCGGCATCCGCGACGTGACCGCAGCGCTCAGACGGTGCGAGGTTGGCGGCGCGCTCAACATGCGCGAGCTGCTGGGTGTGGCCTCGCTCCTGCAGGCGGCACGTCTGATGCAGGCGTATTTTGCCGAGCAGGAGGAAAAGACCACCTTAACCCCGATTTATCACCGCATTTCGGGTAATCGGAGCCTGGAAGAGTCGATCACGACCTCGATTGTCTCCGAGGAGGAGATGGCAGACGGCGCATCGCCTGAGCTGTCGTCCATCCGCCGCGAGATGCGCCGCATCGGCGGACGTGTGCGCGAGACGCTGGGACGCATGATCTCGGGCGAACGCGCCAAATACTTACAGGAAGCTATCATCACCCAGCGAAACGGACGTTTCGTCGTGCCGGTCAAGGCCGAGCACCGCGGCGACGTGCCGGGACTTGTGCACGACACCTCGGGTTCGGGCGCGACGCTGTTCGTCGAGCCAGCACAGGTCGTCGAGATCAACAACCAGCTCAAGGTACTCGAGGGACGCGAGCAGCAGGAGATCGAGCGCATTCTCGCCGAGCTGTCGTTGGGCGTGGCACAGTGCGCGGAATCCATCCGCGAGGACTATGAGGCGCTGTGCACTTTCGACTTTATTTTCGCACGCGCCAAGCTGTCGTTTCAGCTGAATGCCTGCGAGCCGCACCTGACCGAGGACTACGCGGTCAATCTGCACCGCGCCCGTCATCCGCTGCTCGATCAAAAGACCGCCGTGCCCATCGACATCGCCATCGGACGCGACTATGACACCCTTGTCATCACCGGCCCGAACACCGGCGGTAAGACGGTATCGCTCAAAACGCTCGGTCTTTTGTGCCTGATGGCGCAGTCCGGTCTGCACATTCCGGCAAACGAGACCTCCGAGGTGTGCATCTTTGAGAACGTCTATGCCGATATCGGTGACGAGCAGTCCATCGAACAGAGCCTGTCCACCTTCTCGTCCCACATGAAGACCATCGTCGGCATCATGGAGAAGTGCGCCAAGGGTGATCTGGTGCTGTTCGACGAGCTGGGCGCAGGTACCGACCCGATCGAGGGCGCAGCCCTTGCGGTCTCGGTCATCGGCTACGCCCGTCAGATGGGTGCGCGTGTCGCCGCGACCACGCACTATTCCGAGCTGAAAACCTTCGCACTGACCACCGACGGTGTCGAGAACGCATCGTGTGAGTTCGACGTGGGCACGCTGCGCCCGACCTACCGCCTGCTGACCGGTATTCCGGGTAAGTCCAACGCCTTTGCCATCGCCGCACGCCTGGGACTCCAGCCCACCATTTTGGAGCGGGCAAAGGAACAGATCTCGACCGAGAACACCCGCTTTGAGGACGTTCTGGCCGAACTGGAAAAGGAACGCCGTCAGCTGGAGAAGTATAAGGCCGAGGCCGAGCGCCTGAGAGCGGCGGCACAGAGCGAGCGCGACAAGGCCGAGAACCTCCGCGACAAGACGCAGGACGAGACCGACCGCATTCTGGAGAACGCACGCCTCAAGGCCGACCGTATCCTCAAGGATGCGCGTATGGCAGCCGAAACCGTGTTTGACGAGCTGGAAGACATGAAGAAGCAGGCGCAGAAGAAGGCAGCCGATCAGAATCTGGCGGCAGCCAAGACCACCCTGCGCGGCATCATCACCCAGACCGAGACCGAACTGCGCGGCAAGGCACGCGAAAAGCGCACGGTCGACCCGAATGAAGTCAAGAACTTGAAACCGGGCGATGAAGTACAGCTTTTGAACGTGTCCGGAGTCACCGCAACCGTGCTCAAAGCACCGGATGCGGACGGAAACGTACAGGTGCAGGCGGGCATCATGAAGATGAATGTCCGTGTGACAGAAGTGCGTCCGCTCAAGAAACAGAAGCAGGAGAAGAAGCCGTCCGGCCGTCCGGCAGGCGGCAAGGGCGGCGTCAGAGAGCTGCGCGTGCAGGCAGCGCCGAGCGAAATCGACGTGCGCGGCCTGTGTGCTGAGGAGGCCATTTTGGAGGTCGACCAGTTCATCTCGTCCGCCCTCATGAGCAAGCTGCCCACCGTGCGCATCATCCACGGCAAGGGCACCGGCACCCTGCGCGCTGCAATCCAGAGTCACTTAAAGCGCAACAAGTTCTGTAAGACCGTGCGCAACGGCGTCTTCGGAGAGGGCGAAATGGGTGTCACGGTTGTCGAGTTTAAGTAAAACCCGCGATCGGGCAGAAAAAACCAAAACACACCATTTATGCCCGTTTAAGGGCGCGAAATTGTTGAAATAGTTCAATAAAGCTCGCGGAAAACCGGGATTTTCTACAAATCAGTAAAGGCTTTCTTTGAAAATAGGATTGACGAAAAGCCAAAAAAAAGGTATCCTATTATTATCTTATCAGTGGTTTAAAAACGAATTAAGAGAGCTTAATTAAACTTTGAATTAGGGAGCGATGAGGAAATGTATTCGAAAGAAGTACAGGTTACCAATCAGGTAGGTCTTTATGCAAGACCGGCAACTTTTTTCATTCAGAAGGCCAATGAGTTCAAGAGCACCATCCTCGTTGAGAAGGAAGAGCGTCGCGTAAACGCTAAGAGCCTGCTCGGTATTCTCTCTCTTGGCATCACCAAGGGCACTACGATCAATCTGATCGCTGACGGCCCGGACGAGGAAGAAGCAGTCAACGCACTCGTTGAGCTGATTACCTCTAATTTCTCCGACTAAGCGCCTATCCGCAAAGGCACCAAAAGCACCGCGTCAGCGGTGCTTTTCTTGTCTTACCCCGCCCATTTTCTTTGGTATCGATTTCTATGAGCGAACGTTTTGAAGAACTGAAAGCAAAGGTCTTGTCCCTGCCCTTCGAGCCCGGCGTCTACATTATGAAGAACCGGGACGGACAGGTCATCTACGTCGGCAAGGCCAAGGCACTCAAGAACCGTGTTTCCCAGTATTTCCAGTCCGATTCCCGCCACTCACCCAAGACCATCCGCATGGTTTCAAACATATGGGATTTTGACATTATTGTCACCGAGACCGAGTTCGAGGCGCTGGTGCTGGAAAACCAGATGATCAAGAAGTATCAGCCCAAGTACAACATCCTGCTCAAGGACGACAAGGGCTATCCGTTCATCAAGGTCACGACCTCCAAGCCGTACCCGTCTTTTTCCATCGTGCCCAAGCCCGGACACGATGCCGACCGCTACTTCGGCCCCTACACCAGCCGCCGTGCGGCCTATCACGCCATCGACACGATCAACGAGACCCTAAAGCTCAAGACCTGCCGCCGCGTGTTCCCGCGTGACATCGGCAAAGACCGACCGTGTCTCAACCTGCACCTTGGTCGGTGTATCGCACCGTGTACCGGGCAGGTGAGTGCCGAGGAGTACGCGGCACGCGTGCAGGAGGGCATCTCGCTGCTGGAAGGTAACGACAAAGCCCTGCTTGCTGACCTGACCGCCCGCATGGAGCAGGCGGCAGAGGACTTGCGGTTTGAGCAGGCGGCCACGCTGCGCGACCGCATCCGCGCCGTGCGCGCACTGGGCGAAAAGCAGAAGGTGGTCGCGGGTGCATTCGCCGAGCTGGACGCGGTCGCGTACGTGCAGGGACAGACCCGCGGCTGCGTGGTCGTGCTGCACTATCTGGCAGGCGACCTGCACGACAAGGAGTTCACCCTGCTCGACGGCGTGACGGCTGCCGACGCAGGCGAGGCGCTGGGTGCATTTTTGAAGCAGTATTACGCCCTGCGCGGCGCGGTGCCGCGCACCGTGCTGCTGTCCAGTCCGATCGACGAGTCCGAGGCGGTGGGTGAGTTCCTGTCGTCCATCGCAGAGCGCAAGGTCGAGCTGGCCGTGCCCCAGCGCGGACGGCGGCATGACATCATCCGTCTGGCCGAGAAGAACGCGCGCGAGGAGATTTTGCGCGTGGAGACCAGCCAGGAACGACGGGTCAAGTCGCTCGAGCTGCTCGGACAGATGACCGGCATGGACGAACTGCCGCACATTCTGGAAGCCTACGACATCTCGAACTTTGCCGGACAGGATACGGTCGGGTCGATGGTGGTCTTTGAGGACGCCAAGCCCGCGCGGTCAAGGTATCGCAAGTTCCGCATCGAGACCGCAGCGCAGGGACAGGACGACTACGCGTCCATGACCGAGATGCTCACGCGCAGATTGCAGCGCTGGAAGGACGGGGACGAGAAGTTCACGCCGCTGCCGTCGGCCTTTCTGATCGACGGCGGACTGGGACACGTGCGCACCGCGCAGCGTGTGCTCGACCAGTTCGGGGTCACGACCCCATGCTTCGGCATGGTCAAGGACGACCACCACCGCACGCGCGGACTGGTCGCACCCGATGGCCGGGAGTTCGGCATTTCCACCGTCCCGGCGGTTTTCGCCCTCATCGGACGCATTCAGGAGGAAGTGCACCGCTTCGCCATCACCTACAACCGGGCGCTGGGCGCTAAGAAGGTGCGCGGCTCGTCGCTCGATCAGATCGAGGGCGTGGGCGAAAAGCGCAGAAACGACCTCTTGAAGCACTTCGGCACCATCGAGAACATTCGCGCGGCCTCGGTGGACGAGCTTGCGCGTGTTGTCCCGCGGACGGTGGCCGAAAACGTGCATGATTACTACGAAAAACGCGCAAAGAAAGAGAAATAACACGGAGGAACCCTTATGCGAGTCATTTCCGGTACAGCCCGGGGCAAAAAGCTGACCCCGGTACCCGGTATGGATACCAGACCCACAACCGACCGGGTCAAGGAGTCCATTTTTAACATCATCCAGAACCATGTGCGCGGCGCACGCGTGCTCGACCTGTTTGCCGGCACCGGCCAGATGGGCATTGAAGCGCTGTCACGCGGCGCAGCATCGTGCGACTTCGTCGACCACGACAAGACCGCCCAGTCGGTCGCGCGCAAGAATATCGACGCCTGCCGCGTTTCCGACCGCGCCCGCCTCACGGGCGGCGACTTCGGCGCGTTCGTATCCCGCTGCGCCAAGGGACAGTATGATCTCATCTTTCTCGACCCGCCCTACGGCGGCAAGATCCTGAAGGAAGCCCTTTCCGCGATAGAAAGGTTTGACATTTTGTCGGAAACTGGTATAATAGTATGCGAAAGTGCCGCAGAAGATACGGTCGAGACCGGCCTCAGGAAAGGCCGCGAATACCGCTACGGCGCCATTAAGATCACGATCGTTTCACACGATCAGGAAGACGGGACAGATAAATGAAGATTGCAATCTATCCCGGCAGCTTTGATCCGGTGACCCTCGGCCATCTGGACGTCATCGAGCGCGCAGCCGCGCTCTTTGATCGCCTTATCGTCGTGGTCATGCACAACCAGACGAAGAAGCCGATGTTTACCCCCGAGGAACGCCAGGCGTTCCTGCGCCGCGTGACCAGTCACCTCGATAACGTTGAGGTGGATATGTTCGGCGGCCTGCTGGCGGAATATGCCCGTCAGCGCGGCGCGTGCACCATCGTAAAGGGTCTGCGCGCGGTCTCTGATTTTGAATCCGAGTTTCAGATGGCTCTGGCCAACCGAAAGCTCAATCCCGACCTTGACACTGCGTTCCTCATGACGAGCGCCGAGTATATGTATCTCTCGTCGTCCATCGTCAAGGACATTGCCGCACACGGCGGCGATATCTCGGGCTTTGTCTCGCCCGAGCTTGTGGACGAGGTACTCAAACGCATGAGAAAGGAAGACTGACTTTATGGCAGCAGCACTGGAAGAACTGATTAACAACATCCAGGAGATGGTTCAGGAAGCCTGGACACTCCCGCTGTCGAGCGATAAGTGCGTCATCGAGCGCGAGCGCATGCTCGACCTGATCGATGAACTGCGCAGCACCCTCCCGGCCGATATCAAGATGGCCGCCGAGATCGTACAGCAGAAAAACCAGATGATGAGCGAAGGCCGCCGCGAGCTTGACACCATGCGCAAGCGCCTGGAGGAAGAGGCGCGCAAGATGCTCAACAAGACCGAGATCATGCAGGAAGCGCGCAAGCGTGCCAAGGAGATCATCGGCAATGCCGAGATCCAGGCGCGAGAGCTGCGCCGCGCTGCGGGCGAGTACTGCGACGAGTCGCTCAAGCGCACCGAGGAAGCGCTGGCGCTGTCGGCAGAAGAGGTCAAGAAGGCGCGCGCAAAGTTCCGCGCAGCCGGAAAGAACGGCTAAAAGACAGATTTTTTCGGGGGAGGACGAGATTTTTCGTCCTCCCTTTTCTGTGTTTTGCGGCAGCAGACAGGGACAGGGGAAAAGGGAGGATTGCGAACATATGTGCGAAAATTCGAAAAATCGTGAAAATAGACGAAAAACAGGCACATTCCGCGCTTAAAAATCACCGGAAAGCCGCGCACAGGGGTTGCAATTCGGTAACAAAACGACTATAATAAAACGAGAATGGGTGCGGCTTCCTGTCCGTCCCTGTTCTGCCACACGCCCGGCGCATCCCGCCGGCGTATCACTTCAATTTGGATTTTGACATGAACGAATTTTTTCATATCAGCATTTTACTTGAGCCCTGCTTGGATGCGCTGAACATCCGGCCGGACGGCGTGTACATCGACGCGACGCTCGGCGGTGCAGGGCATTCCTATCACATCGCAAGCCGTCTGTCCGACGCGGGTACGCTTTTGTGCATCGACCGCGACGACGAGGCGCTGCAAAACGCCGAGACCCGGCTCGCACCCGTGCGCCAGCGCGTGCGGCTGTGCAAGAGCGATTTCCGCAAACTCGACGAGGTGCTCGCACGCGAGGGCTTCGACAAGGCCGACGGCATTCTGTTTGACCTCGGCGTGTCCTCGCCCCAGCTCGACCACGGCGAGCGCGGATTCTCCTACATGCAGGACGCACCGCTCGACATGCGCATGGACCGTCAGCAGGCGCTGACCGCCTACGACGTGGTCAACACCTGGAGCCGCGAGGACATCCGCCGCATTCTCTTCGAGTACGGCGAGGAGCGCTACGCGCCGCTCATCGCGGCTGCCATCGAGCGCCGCCGTGCAGAAAAGCCGATCGAGACCACCCTGGAACTGGTGGACATCATCAAGAGCGCCATGCCGGCCAAAGCCAAGCGCGAAAAGCAGCATCCGGCAAAGCGCAGCTTCCAGGCCATCCGCATCGCGGTCAATGATGAACTGGGCGCGGTCGCAGAGGCGATGGACAAGGCCATCGACGTGCTCGCCCCGGGCGGCCGTCTGGCAGTCATCACCTTCCACTCGCTGGAAGACCGCATTGTAAAGACCGCCTTCCAGAAGGCGGCGCAGGGCTGTATCTGCCCGAAGGATTTCCCGGTCTGCGTATGCGGCCGGAAACCGCGCGTCAAGATTATCACGCGCAAACCGATCGTTCCGGACAGCGGGGAACTGGCCGAGAACGCCCGCGCACGAAGCGCAAAGCTGCGTGTGTGTGAAAAGATTTGAAGGGGTTCAACAAACCGAGAGGAGTCCATGTTATGAAAGCAAGCCGCGAAAGCGTTGCCTATCGGCTGGACGCCGCATCATCGCCAAACCAGCTGGATACCAGCCGTTTTGAAGCGCCGGAACGCAAGAAGCCGACGCAGACTGAGAGACGGGAGCCGGTGGGCAGACAGCCGGCATCCAAGCAAGGGACACAGAATGCCCGCAAGGCGAAGAAAACCAAAAAGGGGGCCCGTATCCGGCAGCATATCCGACTGGTGACGCCGGCGCGCCTGTTCTGCGCCATTTTCGTTGCGGCGGTATGTGTTTGCCTGATCTATTCGCAAATGCTGCTGACGGTCGAGACCCACAAGCTTTCGTCCTGTGAGGCCGACCTGAAGACGCTCGAGAGTGAACACGTATCGCTCATGAGCAAGTACGAACAGCAGTACAGCGCGGAGTACATTGCGGATTACGCAGAAAATACCCTGGGTATGGTGAAGCTCAACAGCAGCCAGATCGAGTACATCGAGCTGGCGGGCGAGGGCGGCATTGAGGTCTCGGCCTCTGCGCCCGTGACCGGCGGCGTGGTCGGTTCGCTCGTGCGCGGTTTCACCGCTCTTTTGGAATATCTGCGCTGAGCCCCGCAATAAGATAGATACTACGGGAGTGAGAGGTGTCAAACACTTCTGACTCCTTCTTTTTTCTGATTTTGACGGAGGAATCACGCTTATGCCCATCAAAGGACCGGGAAAGGAAATGCAGCGGCGCATGGCTGCGCTGGCTGCCGTCGCCTGCACCATCGGTTTTTCTGCGGTTGTCGTGCGTCTGCTGTGGATGCAGGTGTATCAGTACGATTACTATAACACCAAGGCAAACTCGCTCCAGACTCGCGACACGATCTTACAGCCCAAACGCGGCACCATTTACGACAGCAACATGACCGAACTTGCGGTCTCGGCCAGCACCGAGCGCGTCGAGATCTATCCCAATATGTTCCTCAGCAGCGACAATACCAACACCAAGGTACTGAAAATCCCGGTAGAGGAGCAGCAGGAGCGCGTCGCACAGCTGTTGTCCGACGTGCTGGGCGTGGACTACAATACCGCGCTGCAAAAGGCACAGATGACCGATAAGCATGGTTTGAGTATCGCCTTTGGCGTGGAAAAAGAGGTCGCAGACCAGCTGCGCGCCAAGATGACCGAGGCAAAGAAAGCCTATGACGAGGACACCAAGCGCATCCGGGCTAACGACGGACAGGGTACATACTCGGACGAGGCGTTTATTTACAGCGGTATACTCGGTTTTGTTGACGACTATCGCCGGTATTATCCCATGGGTTCGTTTGCCTCTCAGGTCATCGGCTTTATGAACGAGAGTGAGAATCCGACCGGTCAGTCGGGTATCGAGCTGCAGTACGAGAGCGAGCTTGCCGGCTCGTCCGGTCGTGTCGTACGCGCGGCAAACTCGGCGGGCGGCAATCTGCCGGTCGAGGCCGAGCAGTATGTCCCGGCACAGGACGGCAATTCCATCGTGCTGACCATCGACTCGACCATTCAGGAAATGCTGGAAAAGCAGCTGGAAACCGCACTGGCCGACAACCCGCAGGCACGCGGCGGCGTATCGGGCATCGTTATGGACGTCAAGACCGGCGACATTCTGGCGCTGGCCGAGCTGCCCGACTTCGACCCCAATACTCCACGTATCATCAACAACGAACAGCAGATTGCGACCATGAAGTCCGATCTGGTGGAGACACTGACCGAAAAGGGCATGGACGCGAACAACCTGCCCTCGGACGAGTGGTTCAAGTCGGGCGGTGTCAACAACCTGAGCGAAAGCATTGTAAATAATGAGGAATATATCAGCATTCTGGACGATCTGCGCGTCACCGCGCTGAGCGACATGTGGAAGATCAAGCCGGTTACCGACATGTATGAGCCCGGTTCGGTCTTTAAGCTGCTCACCGTCGCCTCGGCCTACGAGGAACAGGCGGTGGGCTCCAACAGTACATTCTTCTGCGGCGGTTCGCTGCGCGTCGACTCCGAGACCGTCATCAACTGCCATAAACGCGGAGGCCACGGCCAGCAGACCCTGACCCAAGCACTCATGAACTCGTGCAACGTCGCCATGATGCAGATTGTATCCCAGCTGGGGCCGGATGCGTTCTATAAATACTTTGGCGCGTTTGGACTACTCAATCGCACCGGCATCGACCTGCCGGGCGAACGTGACTCCATCGAGGGTATCGATATGCACACCTTGGAGTCCCTGCAAAAGACCAAAAGTACCCTGATGACCGCGTCTTTCGGTCAGCGCTTTAAGGTTTCTCCCATTCAGATGCTGTCCACCGTCTGCGCCATCGTAGACGACGGCAAGCTCAAGACCCCGCACGTGGTCAAGGAGATTCTGAACGCCGACGGCACGGTCAAACAGTCCATCGAGACCGAGGTTAAGCGTCAGGTCATCTCGGCTGACACCTCGGCATACATGCGCGAGGCCATGGAAAAGGTCGTCTCCGAAGGTACCGGCCAGAACGCTTACGTTGCAGGCTACCGCATCGGCGGTAAGACCGCAACGTCCGAGCTGTCGCTGCCCGGCACCCCGACCGACCAGCAGCGCTATACCGCATCCTTTACCGGTGTTGCGCCCATGGATGACCCGCAGATCGCCGTTCTGGTCATCATCTCCGACCTGCCCAATGAGGCGACTCACGGCGGCGGTGCGATTGCCGCACCGGTTGTCGGCCGTGTCATGAATGACGTTCTGCCGTACATCGGTGTCGAGCCGGTATACGACGAGACCGAGGCCGACCGCCGCGAGGTCAGCACGCCGCGCATCATCGACATGACCAAGGACGAGGCAGCTGCGGCAGCCGAGAGCGCTGGTCTAACTTACCGATTCCTGGGCGAGGGCGATACGGTCAGCGATCAGGTACCGAGTGCCGGTCAGAAGGTACCGGTCGACAGCCAGATGATTATTTATCTGGGCGACCGCACCAAGACCACCGAACCGGTCACCGTGCCCAACCTGGTTGGCCGCGCACCCGAGGAAGTCGAGGCCATCCTCAAGAACAATAACCTGTACCTGCGCCGCACGGGCGTAGCGTCGAGCAAATACAACTGGCAGACGACTGCCATCAAGCAGAATCCTGCCGCGGGCACCAAGGTGTCGGTCGGCACGGTCATCGAGGTCGAGTTCTCCAACACCGAGGGCGTAAACGACCGCTAAGTATAAGAAATGAGGTTCTCTATGAAACTGAGAGATTTACTGAAGGATATCCCGTTCACCTACACCGCGGTCGATCTGGATATCGACATCCGCGAGGTGCGCTATGACTCGCGCGTCGTCCAGCCGGGTGACCTGTTCGTCGCCGTGCGCGGCTTCGCCACCGACGGCCATGCCTATATCGGCATGGCACTCAAGAAGGGCGCGGTCGCAGTCGTGTGCGAGCAGGCCGGTAAGGGCATCCCGGCGGTCATCGTTCCCGATGCCAGAGCCGCACTGGCCGACATCGCGGGCAACCGCTTTGACCATCCCTCGCGCAAGCTCACCATGGTCGGCGTGACCGGTACTAACGGCAAGACCACGACCACCACGCTCGTAAAGCACATTCTGGAAGCTGAGGGTCATAAGGTTGGCCTCATCGGCACCAATCAGAACATGATTGGCGACGAGGTCATCCCGACCGAGCGCACCACGCCCGAGTCCTACGAATTGCAGGCACTGTTTGCACGCATGGCCGAGGCTGGCTGCACGCACTGCGTCATGGAAGTTTCGTCGCACTCGCTGGTGCTCGACCGCGTGCGCGGCGTGCGCTTCGCCGTCGGCGCGTTCACCAACCTGACCCAGGATCATCTGGACTTCCATAAGACCATGGAGGCCTACCGCGAGGCCAAGGCCAAGCTGTTCACGATCTCCGACAAGGGCGTCATCAATCTCGACGACCCGGTTGCAGATAAGATGCTCGCGGACGCTGCGTGCCCCTGCCTGACCTTCTCGGCAGACAAGGACGCAGCCGACCTGTCGGCTAAGAATATCGAGCTGGGCGCGTCGGGCGTGTCCTTCGTCGCAGCGACTCGCGACGCGATTGCCCGCGTATCGCTGGGCATTCCCGGTCACTTCTCGGTCGAGAACGCGCTGGCAGCGCTGGGCGTGTGCGTCGCTCTGGGCGTACCGCTCGAGCACGCAGCCCGCGCACTGGGCACCGCGCACGGCGTCAAGGGTCGTGCCGAGGTCGTACCGACCGACACCGACTATACCGTACTCATTGACTACGCGCACGCACCCGACGGCGTATCCAACATCCTGCGCACCGTGCGCGGCTTTGCCAAGGGCAGAGTAATCGCCCTGTTCGGCTGCGGCGGCGACCGCGACCGCACCAAGCGCCCGATCATGGGTCATCTGGCGGCCGAGCTGTCCGACTACTGCATCGTCACCTCGGATAACCCGCGTACCGAGCAGCCCGAGGCCATCATCGAGGACATCGTCGCCGGTATGAAGGATGCCAAGGTGCCGGTGGACGTGATCTGTGACCGCCGTGCGGCCATCTATCACGCGCTGGACATTGCCCAGAAGGACGACGTCATCGTGCTCATGGGCAAGGGTCACGAGACCTATCAGGAGATCGACCACGTCAAGCACCACATGGACGAGCGCGAGATCGTGGCAGATTATTTCAAGGAAAAGAACGTATAAAACGGTTTTGCCGATAAAAAGAACAAAAAGGGGCATAGAAAGAGATGCAGCAATTTACCCTGTCAGAGGCTGCGGCCTGGACGGGCGGCACATGCACGGCCGACCCGGTCATCACAAGCGTCGTGCGTGACGCGCGCGAGGCAGGCCCGGGGAGCCTGTTCGTTGCGATCAAGGGCGAGCGGTTCGACGGACATGACTTTATTGGTCAGGCCATCGAGCGCGGCGCCGCCGCAGTTCTGACCCACCGCAAGGACGAAACCTATTCGATTCCCGCACTCTACGTCGAGGATACCCGTCAGGGTCTGCTCGACCTCGCGGGCGGATACCGGGCGCAGTTTGACTGCCCGGTTGTCGCGGTCACCGGCTCGGTGGGCAAGACGACCACCAAGGAGATGATCGCATCGGTGCTGTCCGAGCGATACGACACGCTCAAGACTCAGGGGAACCTGAATAACACCATCGGTATGCCGCTGACCGCACTCGAGATGGACGAAAACACCGAGGCTGCGGTCTTTGAGATGGGCATGTCGGCTTTTGGTGAGATCGCGGCGATGGCGGCCTGCGGCCAGCCCAATATCGCGGTCATCACCATGATCGGCACCTCTCACATCGAGTTTTTGGGCTCGCGTGAGGGCATTTGCCGTGCAAAGATGGAAATTCTCGAGGGATTGGCCGCACGCGGCGGCATCGCGGTGTTAAACGGCGACGAGCCGCTCTTGTGGGAGCAGAAAGACCGCCTGTTCGGCCGCATCGTGTGGTTTGGACAGAATAATCCCGACTGTGAGTTCCGCGCCGAGGATATCTCGTGCACCGACGGTACGCTGCGCTTCACGCTCATCTGGCCGGAGGGCAGAAAGACGGTCGAGGTCGCATCCCAGGGCACCCACAACGTGGGCAACGCACTGGCGGCGGCTGCCTGCGGCTGGCTGCTCGGTCTGGACGGCGATGACATGGCGGCAGGCCTTGCGGCTTATCGCCCGGTCGGCATGCGCGAGCAGCGCTACGAGAAGAACGGCTTTGCCATCTATCAGGACTGCTACAACGCAAGCCCGGACTCGATGGAAGCCGCGCTGCGCGTGCTGGGTGAGATGGCGGGGGGGCGCCGCTTTGCCGTGCTCGGCTGCATGGGAGAGCTGGGCGACTACGCACCCGACGGCCATCGCAGAGCCGGACGGGCAGCAGCACAGTACGCCGACTACCTGTTTGCCTACGGCCCGGACACCGCGTACCTCAAGGAGGGCGCGGTCGAGGCCGGTATGGACGCGGCACGCATCGCGTGCTTTGACACGCACGAGGCGCTGGCTGAGGCGCTGCGCGCGGCGGCACAGCCGGGGGATGCACTGCTGTTCAAGGGCAGCCGTGCGATGAAAATGGAAAATGCTTTGAAACTGTTCCTGGGGGAGGAAGTTGAATCATGAAAACCATCCTGCTCGCGGCGATCGTCGCCTTTGTGGTGACGGCCGTCATCGGCAAGCCGGTCATTCGCTGGCTGCAAAAGCAGAAATTCGGCCAGAAGATTCTGGAAATCGGCCCGAAGTGGCACATGAATAAGCAGTACACCCCGACCATGGGCGGCTTTATGTTCATGATCGGTATTACGGTCGCCATGCTCGTGACCGCCATTGCGCTCGGTGTGTTCACCGGCGGCAGCGTGGGCGTGGGCAGCTTTTTCTCGGTCTGGCTGCTGGCCGTGGCTTACGGCTGCGTCGGCTTTGTCGATGACTGGGCCAAGATCAAGAAGAAGGAAAACGCCGGCCTGACGCCCAAGCAGAAACTGCTGCTTCAGATCGTGGTCGCAGCGGTCTTTGTGTCGCTCCTGCATCTGGCAGGCGACCTGCCGATGGCAGAGAACGGCGGCGTGTACCTGCCCATTCCGGGCACCGGCATCACGCTGACCCTGCCGTGGATTGTCTATTTGATCTTCGCGATCTTCGCCATCGTGGCCGAGAACAACGCGGTCAACCTGACCGACGGCATCGACGGCCTGGCAGCAGGCGTGACCCTGCCGGTTGCGGTGTTCTTTACGGCACTCAACTACGCCGTGGGCAACCTGGGCGCGACCGTGTTCGCGGGTGCGCTGATTGGTGCCCTGTGCGCCTTCCTCATTTATAACTTTAACCCGGCCAAGGTCTTTATGGGTGACACCGGCTCGCTGTTTTTGGGCGGTGCGGTCGCTGGTCTGGCGTTTGCAGCCGGTCAGCCGCTGCTGCTCATCCCGGTCGGCCTCATCTACCTCATCGAGACCGTCTCTGTGGTGCTGCAGGTGACCTACTTCAAGGCCACCCACGGCAAGCGCCTGTTCAAGATGGCGCCCATCCATCACCACTTTGAGATGTGCGGCTGGGGTGAGAAAAAGATTGTATTCGTGTTTGCGGGTATTACGGTTGTTATGTGTATCCTGTCCTGGATGCTGGTAGCGTAACGGCCTTCCCGCTGGAAAGGAGCCCTGGATGAACGCAAATCCAACATCAGGCGGCATGCCCCTGCGGATGCGGCGCGAAAAGCAGGCCGCACCCAAGCACGCCGCGCCCAAGGCGCACCGCCTGGACACGCGTGCGCTGATCGGTATTATACTGCTGCTGGTGGTCGGTCTGATCGCGCTGTTTTCGGCCAGCTATCCGGCAGCCATCAGCAAGTTTAACGACGGTACGTTCTTTGTCAGACGACAGGGACTGTATGTTCTGGTCGGCTTTGTCGCCATGCTGGTCATCTCGGGGATCGACTATCATGTCTATCTGCGCTTTCAAAAACCGCTGTTTATCTTCTGTATCGCGCTTTTGATCTTGGTACCGCTGGTCGGTGTCGATCACAACGGCGCGAAGCGCTGGATTGAGCTGCCCGTTCTGGGTGAATTCCAGCCGTCCGAGCTGATGAAGGACGCGGTCATCATTTCGTTCTCGTACTACGCCGTGCGCTACGGCGACCGTATACGCCAGATTCGCGGTGACCTGCCGTTTTTCGGTGCGCTGGCGCTGATTGCCGGACTGCTGTACCTCGAGCCGCACCTGTCTGCGACCATCATTATTTTCGGCATCGGTCTGGCTATTCTGATCGTGTCGGGCATGAAGATCTGGTACTTTATCCCGATCGGCATCGTCGTGGGTGCAGCCGGTACGTGGTACATCGCGACCCAGGGCTATGCAAGCGCGCGTATTGAGGCTTGGCTTAACCCCTTCGCCACCGAAGAGCTGTTCAAGCACGACGGCTGGCAGGGCGGCAACAGCCAGATTGCCATCGGTTCGGGCGGATTCTGGGGACTGGGTCTCGGACAGGGCAGACAGAAGCACCTCTACTTGCCCGAGCCGCAGAACGACTTTATTTTCTCGGCCTGGTGCGAGGAGATGGGCTTTATTGGCGCACTTCTGGTGCTTGTGCTGTTCGCCTTTCTGATTTATCGGTGCTACTACATCGCCTTCCACGCGCCTGACAAGATGGGCTGCCTGATCGCGACCGGTATCGCCACTAAGCTCGCCATCCAGACGCTGGTCAACCTCTGGGTCGTCACCGGTCTGTTCCCGGTTACCGGCGCATCGCTGCCGTTTTTCAGCTACGGCGGCACCGCACTGCTCATGCAGATGGGCGAAATGGGCATTATCCTGAATATTTCACGCTATATGCGCCCCAGTGAAAAGCGAAGGGGCTAGGGGGAGAGGAAATTCTATGAAGCTGTACATTACCGGCGGCGGCACGGGCGGACATGTAACACCGGGTCTGGCCATCGCACGTTATTTTGAGAGCAAGCGCCCGGATACCGAGGTGCGCTTTGCGGGTACGAGCAAGGGCATCGAGTCTCGTCTGGTGCCGCGCGAGGGTTATCCGCTCGACACCATCGAGATCACCGGCCTGCGCCGCTCGTTCAGCCCGTCGGCCATCGGCCACAATGTAAACGCGCTGCGTCAGGCGATGGCATCCATCGGCACGGCAAAGAAGCTGCTCCGCAAGGCACAGCCCGACGTGGTCATCGGCTGCGGCGGCTACGCCTCGTTCCCGGTCGTCTCGGCGGCGCAAAAGCTGGGCATTCCGACCGTCCTGCTCGAGGTCAACGCCTATCCGGGTATCACCACCAAGATGCTGGCCAAGAAGGCCGACAAGGTGCTCATCTGCTTTGAGGAGGCACGCGAACTGGTGGGCGGCGGCGATAAGGTCGAGCTGACCGGCTCGCCCGTGCGCGGCGAGATCGTGTTTGCCGACCGCGCAAAAGCCCGTCAGAAGTTAGGACTTTCGGACAGTGACCGCCTGGTTGTGTCGTTCTGGGGTTCGATGGGTGCAAAGTACATGAACGAGCACATGGCCGGCATGCTGGCGCTGGAAACCAAGCAGGGCAGCAGCTTCCGTCACATTCACGCGACCGGTTCGGCGGCCTTCCAGTGGCTGCCCAAGATGGCGTGCGAGCAGGGCGCAAAGCTGACCGGCGGTAACATTGAAGTGACCGAATATATTTACGATATGGCATCGTACATGGCGGCGGCCGATCTGGTCATCTGCCGTGCCGGTGCCGCCACCATCGGCGAGCTGTGCGCGCTGGGCAAACCGTCCATCATGGTGCCCTCGCCCTATGTGGCCGAGAACCATCAGGAGAAGAACGCGCGTGCGCTCGAGCATGCAGGCGCGTGCGAGGTGCTGCTGGAGAAGGACGCGACCCCGCAGACGCTGCTCGAGATGACCGAGCGCCTGCTCGCGGACGATGCCCGTCGGGCAGAGATGAGCCGCGCAGCGGCAGGCCTTGCGCAGCTGGACGCAGGCGAAAAGATCTACCAGCAGATTCTGTCGGTCCTGCGCTGATCTGCGCGGACGGACAGGGAGAGGGTTCGGTATGGCGAAGAGAGAGAACGAGCGCGTGCCGTCGGGAGAAAAGCGGGAGCAGCTGACCGGTCTTGACCGGTTTGCTGTGCCCGAGCGCACCCCGACGCAGACCGGGGGCAACCGCCGAACGGGCGAAAACCGGGCGAAACGCGCTTCCAAACAGAAGAAACAGACGGCGAGCCGATCAGGGAGTGCGCCCGCAAGGACGCAGACGGCGCAGCCGTCCGGAAAGAGAACACAAGCAACGCAGGGGACACAGCCGTCTAAGCGCCCAAGCGGTCAGAGTGGCATGACCGCGAGGGTGCAGGGCACGCAGAAGCTGACTCCACAGAAGCAGGGCGTGACCCAGAGACCGCTGGGCGGCGGACGCACCGGGCGCGACCGCGTGCAGCATCTGCGCAAGATCGTGCGGCGCAAGGAGCGCCGTGCACGGCTGACCAAGATCATTGCGGTTTTGCTCAGTCTGGTGTGCGGCGTGCTGGCGCTGACCGCCTTTTTCCGCGTCGAGCAGCTGGAGATCGTGGGATTGACCCGCTACGAAACGCAGGACGTGCTGAACACGTTCGGCATCAAGCAAGGGGACAACCTGTTCTTCTGCGACAGCCTGCGCGGTCAGAAACGACTGCTTGCACAGTATCCGTACTTTGAGAGCGTGTCGGTCGAGCGTGACCTGCCCAGCCGCATGGTCGTGACCGTCAAGGAGGCACAGCCGATCGCGGCGGTCAACAGTACGCAGGGCGGCTGGTTCGTGCTGGACAAGGACTGCCGTGTGCTGGAGCGCACCGATCAGGAGGGCGCGAAGGACGCAGCCGAGGTGCTCGGCCTGCGCACACCGGGTGCAGAGCCCGGTCAGACGCTGCCCGCTGAAGACCCCGACGTGCTCGAAGCGCTCAAGACGCTGGCAAACGGTCTGGACAAGGTCGGTCTGGGCGGAAAGGCAACGCTCTATAACTTGCAGGATCTGGACAGCATCTGGTTTTTGTACGAGGAACGCTTTGCCGTGTGCGTGGGCGATACCAAGAATCTTGACCACAAGCTCGCCATCTTGCAGGCGCTTGTGACCGGCGATCAGTTCAGCCCGTCGGACAAGGGTTCGATCAATCTGGCGCTCGGTGACCGTGCGATCACAAACACCAGTTTATCGGCCGGAGAGGTGGAAAAAACCGCACGCGGACAGGCCACCATCCAGCACATTGAAAACACGTCTGATGACACCGGGGAAGAAAGCGATCAGGACACCTCGGACAGCGATTCTTCGGAGGAAGAATAATCCGGAGGGGCAGACAGAAAAATAAGTTTTTTTCGCAAAATGACCGGCAACATCTTGCCAAATTGCGCAAAAAGCTGTAAAATGAAAAGAAATGGGGGATGTGCGCCCATTTCAGGAAAACAGCCTATCAAAAAGGATTTCAAGATATCGAAAATTTGCGAATTTACATACGGAGGACGGCATAATGGGTTTTCAGTTTGAAACAGGACTTGACAATGTAGTCAATATCAAGGTCGTGGGTATCGGCGGCGGCGGCAACAACGCAGTCAACCGCATGATCTCGAGTGGTATCCAGGGCGTAGAGTTTATCGCCATCAACACCGACAAGCAGGCGCTGCAGTATTCGGGCGCACCGACCAAGATCCAGATCGGTGAGAAGATCACCAAGGGTCAGGGTGCAGGCTCCGATCCGATGCGCGGTCAGAAGGCTGCCGAGGAGAGCAAGGACGAGATCGCTTCCGCACTCGAAGGCGCTCACATGGTCTTCATCACCGCAGGCATGGGCGGCGGCACCGGCACGGGCGCAGCTCCGGTCGTTGCAGAGATCGCACGCTCTATGGGTATGCTGACCATTGGTGTCGTCACCCGTCCGTTCGCATTCGAGGGCAAGAAGCGTCTCGATCAGGCGCTCTACGGCATCGAGAACATGCGCGAGAACGTAGACTCCCTCGTCATCATCCCGAACGAGCGCCTCAAGTTCGTTTCTGAGCAGAAGATCACCTTCAAGAACGCATTCGCTATCGCAGACGACGTACTGCGTCAGGCAGTTGCAAATATTTCCGAGCTCATCACCGTTCCGGGCTTCATCAACCTGGACTTCGCAGACGTTACCTCGGTCATGAAGGACGCAGGCTTTGCACACATCGGTACGGGCGCTGCAACCGGCAAGGACAAGGCAACCGAGGCAGCGCAGATGGCAATTTCCAGCCCGCTGCTTGAGACCTCGATCGACAACGCACGCGGTATCATCCTGTCCATCAGCGGTTCGTCCGATATCGGCCTCGAGGAGATCGAGACCGCAGCAGGCATGGTACAGGCAGCTGCACATCCGGACGCACACATCATCTTCGGTGCATCCATCGACGAGGAACTGGACGACGAGCTGCGTGTCGTCGTTATCGCAACCGGCTTTGACACCGTTCCCGAGTCTGCAAAGGGTGTAGACGGCAGCATCGTTCCGCCCATCCGTGAGGGTGCTACCCCGGCACCGAACAGCGGTGCACAGCAGCAGACTGCATTCCAGTCTCCCTTCCGTGCGCAGCAGCAGGCCGCACAGCAGCCCCAGCAGCCCACTCAGTCGGATATCGAGGACGACGCATTCAAGGCAATCATCGATATTTTCAATCACAATAACTAAGAATACTTTTCGCAGTGCATATAAAAAACAGCCCCCCTACAAAGAGGGCTGTTTTTGCCGCACGAGACCAGAGAAATGAAAGGATGTGATGGGCCCGTGAGCCCTGAACCGAGTCGAAAACGGAATCAGAATATGGTTTGCGGTGGGTCACATCCGAAGCACATGGAGTGACCACCGCGGAAAGGCGGTTACTCTATGATCGAATACTTTAAGTCGGACGCACGCTTGCTGAGTCCGCTGTACGAATTTGAGCCGGGCTGTTGGGTGAATCTGGTGCGCCCGACGAGCGAGGAGATCACTCACGTCCTGGCGACAACCGGCGTCGAGGAAGACTTCCTGCGCGCTGCGCTTGACCCGGAAGAGAGCTCCCGTGTCGAGCTTGAGGAAGACCAGACCCTGCTCATCGTTGACATTCCGACGCTGGAAGAGAGCAACGTGGAGCAGGATGAGTCTAAGATCTTCGGCACCCTGCCTATGGGCATCATTGTCCTGCCCAATACGGTCATCACCGTATGCTTGCAGGACACCACCGTTCTGCGCGGCATCGCGCAGAATAAGGTACGCGACATCCACACGGCCATGCGCACCCGATTTGTCTTGCAGATTCTGCTGCGCGTCGCCGGTTTATTCCTGCGCAACCTGCGTATGATCGAGCGCGACTTTACCAAGATCGAGCGCAGACTGTACGACTCGCTCAAGAATGAGGAGCTCATCCAGTTGCTCGGCCTGTCTAAATCGCTCGTTTACTTCTCCGCATCGCTGAAAGGCAACGAAGTGACGATGGAGAAGATGCTGCGCGGACGCATTTTGAAGCTCTATGAGGACGACCGCGACCTGCTCGAGGACGCGCTCATTGAGATTCGTCAGGCGATCGAGATGGCGGGCATCTACTCGAGCATTTTGGCGGGTACCATGGATGCTTACGCCTCGGTCGTGTCCAATAACCTGAATATTATCATGAAGGTTCTGACCGTTATCACTATTATCATGACCATTCCGAATATTATCTTCGGTTTCTATGGCATGAATATTACCGGAAATGATTTGCCGTTTGCCTATTGGTGGTGGGTGCCGGTCGTGATCTCGATCTGCGGCTGCATCGGCGCATGGATTTACATGAAGCGTAAGGATCTGCTGTAAGAGAGGAAAGCAATCCCGCCCGGCCCGTAGGTCACTATCCTTATTCCCGCGCTGCGCGCGGATGAAACGAGTGCTAGGCGGAAATAAAGCTTTCGCTCAAGCCTTTCTCGAAAGGCTTGCGGGTTCTCAGGGCAGAGCCCTGAGTCGGACTCCGCAGAGTCCGAAATCCCCTCTTGAAACCCGGTGTTCGACCCGGGTTTCAATTAAACAAAACAAATCAAAAGACCGTCCTTTTGGACGGTCTTTTTTTTGCCCTACGCGCTCAGCGCGTTCATGAAAACCAACCTGCCGGATTGGTTTTCCCAAAATTTAACGTAACTTGTACTCCTTCCCGCAAACAATCACCGACTCGATCTGACCTAAATCCTGCGGGACTGCAAAACGTACACTGGTCGAAACATACGTATCTTTACCGTTGGGCTGCTTGGTGCGATAATCGATGCCATCTTCGCAATAAGTACCGCCACTCGAAGAGCTGACGACACTGTAATCCGGCTCGATATCACTTAAACTATGACCGATAAAGACCACACGACCGTCTTTGTACTTCAAATGCAGATCAAAGTCGCAGTCACAGGTCGTGTTTTCCAGCTTGCCTTCCGCGATCAATCGTGCAGTTTCCGGACTTAAGAGATACTCGGGGTGCGTCGGAAGTACCCAGCCGTGATTATAACACGAACCTCCTTCGACGCGTACCGTGACAAACAGCGGAGAGATGGAAAGACTGGTAAGTGTCGATGTACCACCATAAATCGGAACTTCATCGTTGGGTGTGAGATAAATGGTTTCAACCGGCTGCAGGGGAATATCGGAGATGGACAGCGGATAAAAATTGTCCTGGAAAAGGGCGATATCCTGACTATTGTCATTCAGTGAGCAGAACCCAACTTGCTGAATGCTCAGGTCAAAGGACTCGATGCTGGATAGCTGCGCAGAGGATTGTCCTGTGGTATGGAACTGCTTGAAGCATACAAAATCGAGTGTCCGATTGTCCAGATCGATCTTCATGCAGCTGGTATCGGAAAGCTGCGGGTACGGGATTTCTTCTTCGCTGCCCGATGCATGCAGTGCAATTTCTGCGTCGATATAGAAGTCATCCAGTAGATCATTCAAGTCGGTGATTCCATTTTCCTGAAATTCTGCTTTCAATTCATCGATCGGAAAGCTTTCGGGCATTTGCACCTGTATCGACGTATACAATACATTGTCATCTACCAGACATTCTTCGACTGTAAATGTCCATCCGTCTCGTTCTACCGATTTGCCGACCCCGTAAGCGTCAACCGGCATCCCAAAGAACGCCCGCAGCGTATCCCCAAAGGCCGGAACGGCAGCGGCGGTGAGCATGGTGACGGCGAGTGCAGCCGCGAGCGCACCGCAGACCGCTCTGCGCATGCGATGTCGTTTGGGTTTGCGTGTATGCTGGGGTGCAGACTGCGCAGCCTGTCGCAGTCTGGCAGACAGTTCCTGCTTTTCCTCCGGGGTGAAGCGCACCTCGTTCATGGCGTCAGTATAGCGTTTCATATCCGTATCCCTCCAGTTCATGTTTGAGTTTATCCCGTGCGCGGCTCAGGCGTTTGCGCACCGCAGCGGGAGAGATGCCGATGAGGTCGGCAATCTCGTTTGTGTCGTAGCCCTCGTAGTAATACAGATGGATGACTTCCCGATCCCGCAGAGGCAGCGCCTGCACGGTGCGCAGCAGGGTATCGTCCGGGTCGGGAGACGCGGGTGCGGGGATGTGGGAAGCGTGGTCGAGGGCGGTGTGCTTGCGCCGCCATGCGCTTTTGAGCAGGTCTTTGCAGGCGTTGATCGTACTGCGCAGGACGTAAGCGCGTTCAGTGGTGGGTGAGTCGAAGTTGAGGTCGGATTGCAGCAGGCGGCAGAAGACATCCTGACAGATATCCTGCGCATCAGCGCGGGACAGGGAATAGGTCATTGCAAGGCGCAGGATGGTATCGGCGTAGCGTGCGACAAAGGCGTCGGCCTCATCGGGTGATTTCCAGAGCATAAAGGTCTCCCTCCTTTCTGTAATAGAGACGAGGCAGGTGGGGGAAGTGTGACGGGG